>DATAPM010000283.1:0-5364 GCA_036265225.1 Vulcanimicrobiaceae bacterium | reverse complement strand
GCAAGTCCGCGAGACGCATTCCGTCGCCGCCGGCCTCGACTATCCGGGTGTCGGTCCGGAACACGCCTTTCTCAATGACGCGGCGCGCGCGAGCTACGTTGCCGTCACCGACGCGCAAGCGCGCGAGGCCTTTGGGGAGTTTGCACGGCACGAGGGTATCGTCCCGGCCCTGGAGAGCTCGCACGCCATCGCGTTTGCGCGCATTTTAGCGCGCGACCGCGGTCCCGGCGATCTGATTCTCGTCAACCTGAGTGGGCGCGGCGATAAAGATTTAGCGTCGTGCTAGACGCGGTCTTCGAACGCGCTAGGGCGGGCGGCCGAGTTGCCTTCATTCCATACGTAATGGCCGGCGATCCCGATCTCGCAACGACGCAGGCCATCCTTGTCGCACTGGGTGATGCCGGGGTGGACGCGATCGAACTCGGGATGCCTTACGGCGATCCGCTGGCCGACGGTCCGACGGTAGCGGCAGCCGGGCAGCGCAGCCTCGCCGCCGGAACGCGATTGTCCGCGGTGCTGGAGTTGATCGCACGTATCGCTGCGACGCTGCCGCCGATCGTGCTCTTCACCTATTACAATCCGGTCGACCGTTTCGGGGTCGAACGCTTCGCAAAAGCGGCAGCCGAAGTGGGTGCGGCCGGCGCGATCGTTCCCGACGTCGCGCTCGAAGAGTCTGCGCTCCTTCGCGAAGCGCTGTTGGCGCGGGGCTTGGCGATGCCGCTGCTGGTCGCGCCGTCGACGCCGCGCGAACGCGCGGTCCGCATCGCCGAAGCAACAAGCGGGTTCATTTACGTCGTGTCGCGGCTGGGCGTAACCGGAGCCGGCACCGCTCCAGATCTCTCGCCGCTTCGCCGCCAACTCGCGATGCTGCGCGAGCTCACCGCGAAGCCGCTAGCCGTCGGGTTTGGAATCAGCTGCGCGGCGGACGTCGCACCGATAGCTACGCTCGCCGATGGCGTTGTCGTAGGCAGCGCGTTGATCGACGCATATGCTGGATCGAAGGGCGCCGAGGCGGCACGGCGCGTCCGCGACTTTGTCGTGCCGCTTATTGCCTCCGGGCGGAGAGAACCGGCGTGAAGAACGATGGATCGACGGCGTCGGGACGGTCGAAATCAGAGGCCTCTAGCGACGCGGAGGCATTGGCCGGGTAGAAGGAGGCGCGTTTTGGATTGATCACGTCGAGCGGGACGCTATTGGGCACCGCATTGTAGGGCGGTTGGCTGGCGTGAAGGGCGAAGATATCGGCGATTGGGGGCGAGGCTGCGTCGAACTGCGTTAGTGGCTGCAGTCCAAATATCGCTTCGATCGTCCTCAAGATGCTGGTTTGATTGTAGAAACTCGAATCGACGGCGTGTTTCTTGTTGTAGGCGCTGATCACCAGCGCCATCGTTCGATGTCCGTCGACGTGATCGACGCCATTCTGCGCGTCGTCTTCGACCACGAATACGACGGTGTTCTTCCAGTATGACGAGTGGGAGATCGCGTCGACGATCCTTCCAAGAGCCAAATCGTTGTCGGCGACGGCCGATGTGGGAACCGGGTACCCTGGAAACGAGCCGGCGGTGTGGTCGTTTCCAAGTTGCATCAGGACGAACGACGGCAGCCTCCCCGAGCGTTCGAAGCCCCGCAGCTCGCGAATAAACTCGTCGGCCCGTGCCTGGTCGCTGATGCGCAAGGTGAACGCGGGGTAGGCCATGTCCACGTAGGGACGGAGCGATTTCAGTGACAGCGCGTTCTTGAACGAGGCGATATGCGTGCCGTGGCGCCGGTCGTTGTAGAACTGTAGCCAGTTCGCGTTTTCCGGCGTCGTGGCCGGTTCGGAGACGACAAACTCGCCGTAGTCGCGAAATGTTCGACCGGAGTCCAAGACGCGCTGCCAGATGAAACCCGACGCGGTATAGGCGAGCGGGTCGGTCCCGTCGCTCGGATAGGTCTTGGCCCACGAGGCGGTGTTGCGTTCGACGTAGTCGGTCGTACCGGCTTCATTGGTCCACTGATGGCCGTCCCCGCTCATCGTACCGTTTACGTAGAAGTTGTCGAAGAACCCGAAGCGCTGCGCGAGCGCGTGATGATTGGGTGAGACGTGCTGCGGAAAGGCGCAGTAACGCGGGTCGCCGTCTCCCCGTTTGACGTCACCGAAGTAGTCGTCGTACGTGTGGTTCTCCTTGATGATAAAGACCACGTGCTTGAATGGCGGAAGGTGGGATTCGGTTGTACCGCCGCTCGTTGCGAAGGCGGCGCCCGATGGTTCCGCGGGCTTAAGCGATGCTTGCGAAAGAATCTGCAGCGTCCCGGCATAGTCGTAGACGTTGAATGCTTCTCGGCCCAACGGAACGTCGAGACGAAAACCGAGCTTGCGGCGGCTGAAACCGAAGTCGTTTCCCCGGCCGCCCCATCCCTTGAGACTCGTTATGTAGACCGTTCCTTCCGAACCGAGCGCGACGGCGTCCGGATACCAGCCGGTCGCGATCTCCCCCACCGGCTCGAACGACGCCGGATCGAGCACTACGACGCGATTGTCCCCACCTTCGGCGACAAAGAGCCGCCCGTCACTCGGGCGAACGGCCAGCGCGTTGGGGTTCGCACCGGGCCCGTTCTGCAGCGGTAAGGCGACGGTTTTCACGACGCCCGCGCGAGCTCTATCGATTATGGTTATCGAGTCGTCGTTGGCATTGAGTACGTAGAGTAAGTCGCCGGCAGCCGATGTCGCCATTGCTTCGGGATGCCGCCCGGTAGGAATTGTAGCGACGACGCTACGCGTCTGAAGATCGATCACCGAGATGGAGCCCGGCCGTGCGATGCCGCGAGCGTCAACACGTACGCGAGCACCTCCGGAGTCGGCCGACGCTTCCCCGCTCTTAGCATGGTCCCCCCCGAGGTTGCTAACATACAAAAGTTCGCCCCGGCGCAGCAAGGCGAACGGCGACACCCCGACGCGGACGGAAGCTACGACGACGCGCCGTCGTACATCGACGATAGCCACCGAGTCGTTTCGGCTGCAAGCCACGAAGACGTAGCGCTCGTCGCTGCTAAGCGCGATCCCCGTCGGCACCGACGGGTCCTGTTGCTTGCTCTTCGGATCCGTGAAGTTTCCCGACGGTCCCGCAAGTTTGATCGGAGCTTCCCAGGCCGACCGCCCGGCCGGCCCAACCACCGCGGAGCGCAAGACGCCGAATCCGTCGGCCGACCAGACGCGCTTGCCGTCGCCACTCCAAACGACTCCGATCAAACCGTTTCCGCCGAGGTTCTTCGGATAATCGACCAGGTCGTTAGGCAGCGCGAGCGTCTGATCGATCTTCCCGGTGCGAACGTCGACGAAAAGCAGGCCGTGCGACGTCTTGACGGCGAGCTCGTTGCCCGAGAGCGCGAGATCCAGCGGGCGCGCCGCGAACGTAGTGGTCCGTCCCGCCGGAGCAAGGGTCTGATCCGTCGGCAGCAGCGCTTTGCTCACGCGAGCGGCGTCGCCGGCTGAGGGGCTGTTATCCATTTGACACACCGACAAGAAAGCGGTAGAATGGCTGTATGGAAACGCCGCTGACCCTCCTTGAGGCGATCACCTACTTCTCGGACCGGAAACGGGCGCACGATTATTTCGTTGCGGTCCGCTGGCCGAATGGCGTGGCCTGCCCCCGGATGGGTTGCGGGAACGCCGACGTTCGCGCCATCGAACGGACCGTTTATAGCCGCTCCGTCAAGCCTGGCCGCGAGCCTAAGGCACGGACAGAATACCTCTGGTACTGCAAAGAGTGCAAGAAGCAGTTTACCGCCAAGGTCGGGACGATCTTCGAAGATTCCCCGATTGGCCTCGACAAATGGTTGCCGGCGATCTGGTTACTCTCTGCCGATCGTAACGGCATATCGTCCTGCGAGCTGGCGCGAGCGCTCAAAGTACGGCAGCCAACGGCGTGGTTTATTCTTCACCGAATCCGAACCGCAATGATGCCGGAAATGCCGGAACCACTTTCAGGATTGGTCGAAGCGGACGAAACCTTCATCGGTGGTAAACTACAGTTTTCAAAGCGCGCACGGCGCAACAAGCGCGAGGGTAAACCCTGGGACCCTAATCTAAACAAGACTCGCGTCCTTGGCGTTGTGCAACGCGGCGGCAAGGCTCGCGCCTGGGCGATTCCCGATCTCAAGAAGGCGACGATGCTGCCGAAGATGCAGAAGGCTATTCGTCCCGATGCAACGCTCTACACCGACGGCGCTGGCGTTATGTACCTAATCGGCAAGCAGTTTGCTAGCCACGATTGGGTAAACCATTCGCTAGAGTACGTTCGCGGAACGGTCCACACCAATAACATCGAATGCTTCTGGTCCGTGCTAAGGAGGACTCTTGGCGGAACCTATATCCACGTTAACCCGCGTCACCTAGATCGTTACCTTGGCGAGCAAGTCTTTCGCTTCAATGAACGGGAGAACGACGACGGGCCCCGGTTTAAGGAGGCCCTGCGCGGTGCCGACTCCAAGCGACTAACCTACAAAAGGCTAACGGCAAAATCGTGATACGGTTTGAAGTTGCGAAGATGACGCGCTGCGTCGTCTGCGGGGGTCCGGTTATCTACCTCGGCCCGGAACTGTTGGAGAGCGGGAACCGCTACTGCTCCGAGGTTTGCTGGACGATTTACCGGCAGATTACTCCGGGCGTGTGGATTGACGCCGAAGAGTTGGCTCCGGGCGGAAGCCTTTATAACCGCCCGGAGCTTTGGTCCGATTAGTAACGCGGAAGCGCTAGCAGGTTATCGGTCCAGACCTTATCGGCATACGTCTGCAACCACTTGGTGTTGCCGTTTGAACGAACGCCGACTTCAGCACGGTTGCCGTAGTTGTCTTGAACGAAGCTCGAATTGCCTTTCTGCTCCATCCAAGCAACCCAATTCGCGCGCGTGTCTTGGTATGGCGCGCCCGTTGTCGCATCCACTGCCTTTAGGTTAGCGATATGCTCGTGGCGGATACCGCCAACCAGGTGGATTGCTGTGAATCTAACTCTCAAGGTACTAAACTCCCAAGCCAGGGTGTGACGCCTAGCCAGATCGCCTGTTGGGAGGTATACTCTGAGTTGTATCGGCTCAGGTCTGCCTCCCGGCAGACAGGTGATATAGGTGGCGATTCGGGCGTTCGAATCGCCGCTTGCCTTTTTTGGTCTTTAGCCCAATCTCCGCGCCATTCAAGGAAGATCAAGCGGACCTACCTCATAGATCACCCCCTCCGTGGGTCAAAGCGGTCACTCAGGTCCACCTTTCTCGTAATCCTCGATTTCGTTAATGAGACCCAGGACAAATTCGCGGTCGCCCCGCGTGAGCTGCATAATTCCTTTGGAAACAGTTAGCGTTATTCGTGCGTCACTTGGGCCAAGGTCTACAG
>DATAPM010000282.1:0-4072 GCA_036265225.1 Vulcanimicrobiaceae bacterium | reverse complement strand
GCGGCGACGCGTACTGAGCGGTTCATTGCGCCCGTCGTTCGCGGCCCAAAACCGCGGGCCCCTTATCGCGCGCTGCAGCAGGCCGCGGGCCTGCAGCCGGTAAAGGAATGCTACCCAATGGGCTCGACCGAGTGAACGGTGCCCTGAAGGAGAATTCCAACCGTGAGACTTACGCCATCGACGTTGTCGTTCGCGTTTGCAACAGCGAGCGTCGGCTTGATAGTAGCTGCGCCGCTTCCGCCCAAACCCGCGCAAGCGGCAACGGTGGCCGCAAACGCGACGCCGAGCGCAAAGCCGAAAGCGTCTCCGTCGCAGAGCAACGATCCGTGCGGTGCCACGAAGAGCAAGTGGGCGCACGTCAAATGCGAACAGTTCAACGCCTCGGCGCCCGGAGACGAGTACTTCGGACGTATGAAGTTGAGCTACCTCGGTATTGACAATACCTACAAGGACGGATCGATCAGCGCCGGCGATTATACGACCGATCCCCACCTGATCGCCAAACTCGATTTCGCTACCGATGCGCTGCGGCGGTGGGCGGCAAAATATCCCAACGATCCGCAACTCGCGCGGTCGTACTTCCTGGGCATACTCGTGATGCGTAAGATTTACACTCAGCCCGAGCAGCAGACGAGCTGGGAGTTCACGCAGATTCTCGTCAAAAAATATCCCAATACGTATTTCGGTAAGACGGCCAAGGCGACCGTGGCCCAGGGTTACGCCGAGCACTGGTACGCGCTTGCCGAGATCTGCCCGACTCCGCTCCCGCGCGGCGTCAAGGCGCAAGCGACGGCCGATCCGACGCCGTCGCCAACCCCCGAACCAGGAAAGCCTTACGTCGCGCTGATCACGCCGCCATGCGTGCAGCCGTCGCCGGCAATCGACGTGCCCGAACCGCTCTCGAGCGGAGCGCATGCGGCGAGCCCCTCGCCGGCAGCCTCGCCGCGCTAGAGACTTCCGCAAATAAAGAAAGCCCCCGCAAGATGCGGGGGCTTTTCATTTTACCGGCGTGGGCTCTAGTTAGAGCTTGAGACCGATACCCGCGTACGGTCCGCTCTCGGAGAATCCGATCGGAGCGGCATTAGTGTTATAGCCGCGGTCACCCAGGAATCCGGCCTCTAAGAAGATCGGGAACCCAGGGAACGTGTAGCTGACGCCAATGTCGTACTTGAGGATGTTGTATCCGACGTTATACGTACACGCGCTGGTGCCGCCACAGGCGAGCGCCGAACTCGAGTAGTTGCCGTTGACGTCGAAATAGTACAGTGCGCTGCCGTAGAACGAGAAGACGCGATCGAGATCAGGCAACTTCTCGAGGCCCACGCCCGCACCGTTCTGCGACGGATAGCCGTAGCTGCTGGTGCGCTGCATGTAACCACCGACGAGATAGATGCGCGGCTTGAGAATACGGAACCCGAGCCGCCCGTCGAAGTCGAAGTCCTTGCCGTCGAAGGCAGGAACTGCCGATTGACCGAGTCCACCGATCGTCGTTACGTAGCACTGCGGATCACCGGAGCCACCGCAGTTGTGCTGCCAGTTGAACTGCCGGTAATCCAACTCGATCATCCACGGCATTGCCATGATCGGGATCTCCCACGCACCGTGTATGCGATAAGAGAAGCCGCCTTGGTTGTTATTACTGCTACTGCCGGGGACGAACTCGTTGTACGTCTTCGGTGAGATGATGTAATCACCGGCGACGTAGAAGTCGTAGTAGGGTTTCGGGGTCGGCGTTGGGGTGGGCGGCGGCGGTGGCGGAGGCGGTGGCGGAGCGCTCGGCGGCGGAGTTGCCGGCAAGTAGCGAACTACTACCAAACGGCGATCCGGGACCCACTGAACGTACGCACCCATGCCTTCCGAGATAACTCGGACCGGCACGAGAACGACGCCTTGATACATCATCGGCGGAACGTCCAGCGGACGCGATTCGCCGTTGATGATAACCTCCGGCTTGCCGAGCGTCACTTTGACCTCAGCGCCGGCTTTGCTGACCGTTACCGTCTTGCTCCCCGGATC
Organism: Vulcanimicrobiaceae bacterium; assembly: GCA_036265225.1. Lineage (GTDB taxonomy): Bacteria > Vulcanimicrobiota > Vulcanimicrobiia > Vulcanimicrobiales > Vulcanimicrobiaceae > Cybelea. The sequence goes on along the minus strand of DATAPM010000282.1, from coordinate 2,056 downwards.
CCACGACACGGTGGGATAAGGGGGGCCCATTTGCTCGAACATCGAGCGCAGCGGGATGAGAATCGTGCCTCCGCGCACCAGCGCGGCGAGCACGCGTCCCTGTTTCAGGATGTCGGGCTTGGCATAGACGTGGTGGTCATTGAAGAGGATTGGATACTGACCCGACGGCGGGGAACCGAAATTCGCCGGCGGAGCAGCCGTCGCACCCTGGTCCTGCGCTACCGCGTTGGTTCCAATGTTGCCATGCGATGCGTTGGACTGGGCTGCGACCGCGTTGAGCCCAAGACCGGCTGCCATCAGCACGGCCAGGACTCCAGTGCTCAGTCGCTTCAATGTGTCCTCCTAAGTTGGGTAATGAGACCTGAGGCTTACCCGTCCGGCCCGAGGGCCGGGTCGAGCAATCCTTTGGCGTCCTCTTCGGGAACGGACGTTTGCCTCCCCTGCAGTAGGAGGTTAGTCAGGCCAGCTTTTCGCGCAACTTAGCCAGGAATTTACTCTTCTCTATGATGTATCGCTCGTGGGTCCCCTCGGCGACTGCTTCCTGCTCGTCGAAGACCTGGACCGCGAAGCTTACCCGTGGGCCGTCGAGATTGACGACTTCCACTTCGGTCCGCACGATAAACCCGACGGGAACGGGCTTCCGATGCTCCAGCTCGATGTGCGTGCCCAGGGTCAGCTGGCCGGCGGTCAAGATCGGCTCGACGCAATGGATGGCCGCGCTCTCTACTAATTGAACGAGCATCGACGTCGACAGAACGTCGACGCCCTTGTTGCCGGCCTTCTCGGCCGTCATCCACTCCTCGACGCGGCTCTGCAGGCTGTAGGAACGCCCGATGCCGAGCTTCACGGTCATTGCCCCCGGGAGATACGCCCCGCAGCCGATTACCTCATGCCGAGGTTACTAGGACAGGGCTACTGTATAGGGTCCTTTGAATCAAACGCTAGTGGTGGCCGTATATCAGACCATGAATGACCGGCTAGGAAAGAGATACTCAGGATGACGTTCCCTTCGATCCCTTTGAGGGCGACTTTGTTGGCTCTTGGCTTGGCGGCGGCGCTGCCGCTGGGCGGCTGCGGCAAGAAGGCGCAAGGCGGGCCTCCCCCGCTTACCGTGGACGCCGCCGCGGCGTCGCGCCAGAACCTCGCAACGTACCTCTCGCTCGACGGCCAGATCGCGCCGCTCGAACAATCGACGCTCGCATTTCAGCAAAGCGGCACGATCATCAAGATCGACGTGAACATCGGCGACATGGTTCGCAAAGGCCAATTGCTCGCGCGAATCGATCCGTCAACGCTTGAGGCATCGCTGTCGCAAGCGCAGGCGCAGGCGTCGCAGTTCTCGGCGGCGGCGCGCGGCGCGGTCGTCGGCTATCCAGTTCAAACGCAAAACAATCAAGCCGCCGTACAAACGGCAAAAGCTTCGCTCGACAACGCAAAGCTCGTTTACGATCAAAACAAACAGCTCTACAAACAGGGCTACGTTTCGGAGACGACGCTGCAGCAATCGCAAGCAAACTACGTTTCGGCGCAGCAAACCTACAACAACGCCGTCGTCGGCCTGCGCAACGACGTCGTAAGCTTGCAGAGCGTCAAGTCGCAGCAGGCTCAAGCCGCCGCCGCCGCGGCGCAAGCGCAGTTGCTCAGCACTCAACTGGCGCAGACGTACATGTATTCGCCGTACGATGCGGTCGTTTCGAACCGGCTCGTCGATCCGGGAGCGTACGCTTCGCCGTCGCAACCGGTGCTTCAAGTTTCGCGCGTCGATCGCGTTTGGATCAACGTCAACGTTCCCGACGAAGATTTGTCCTACGTGCGGCCCGGCATTTCCGTGAACTTCAAGTCGACGTCGTTGCCCGGAAAGTCGTTCTCCGGTCCGGTGCAAACCGTGAACCTGGTGCCGACGGCCGGAACGCTCTCCTATCTGGCACGCCTGGAGCTGCACAATCCGGGTTACGTCTTGCGCGGCGGAATGCTGGTAACGGTGACGGTGACCAAGGCGCGGGCCGTCGGCGCGATCGTCGTTCCGCGAAGTGCGGTAGCGCAGAGCCCGACCGGG
>DATAPM010000281.1:0-1999 GCA_036265225.1 Vulcanimicrobiaceae bacterium | reverse complement strand
ATTACGCCATATTTGTTTTTTTGGCAGTCCGCCCTGATGATCGAGGAAGAGAAGAAGGCTGGAAAGACGACCCTTCGCAAGCGCCGCGGGACCAATGCGAAAGACGTGGCGGCGATGCACGCCGACGTCAACGCCGGCATGATCTTCTCGAACCTGGTCGCATTCTTTATCATCGTAACGACCGCAGCAACGCTCGGCGCGCACGGGAAGCACGATATCCAGACCGCAAAACAGGCCGCCGAGGCGCTGCGCCCCTTGGCAGGACGATTCGCTTCGCTGCTTTTCACGCTCGGCATGGTCGGCACTGGCGTACTGGCGGTGCCGGTGCTGGCTACGTCGTCGGCGTACGTTGCCGCCGAGACCTTCGGTTTCCGTGAAGGCCTGAGCGAATCGGTACGGCGCGCACCGCTGTTTTACGGAATTATCGCCGCCGGCATCCTCATCGGAATTGCGATGAACTTACTTCAGGTCGACGCCATTAAGGCGCTTTTCTGGTCGGCGGTACTCAACGGCATTGCCGCGGTTCCGCTCATTGCCGTGATCGTTTGGCTCGCATCGAGACGCAGCACGATGGGCGAATGGATTAGTTCGCCCATCGCTCGTGCTTGGGGGTGGGGGACCTTCGCGCTGATGGGCGGCGCGACGGCCGGGATGTTCTACTTTATGATACGGCCTGGGTAGCTCTAGAAGGCGCCGATGCCGTTGGGCGTTCCGTTTCCAGTCGGTCCGTCGTAACCCGGTCCGGCCGTGCACAGGAACGTGTGCTTACAGGTTCCGTCGCTGCCCGAAGTGACGTCCCAAAGCGATGCGCCCTTGGCGTAGAGCGACTTCGAGTACGTCATCTGACCTTCGTTGGCGGCCAATGCGTAGACGCCGGCGATAATCGGCGTTGCGACGCTCGTTCCACCAATAGTGAACCATCCGCCGCTCGGATAGGTATCGTAAATAGCAACGCCGGTGCCCGGATCGGCGACCGCGGCGACGTCGTCCATGGCGCGCCCCCGACAGCCTTTATGCGTCTGCCACTTCGGCTGCTTGAAGCGAAACTCGCAACCACTTCCCGTTCCGCCCCACGCCCTTTCCGACCAGCCGCGGCTTCCGCCGCCTTTGTTCAGCGTCGTCCCGCCGACGGCGATTACGGTTGTGAAACCGGCCGGTAAGCCGACCTTATATCCCGTGTCGCCGCCGCCGGCCGTAATGATCGTGCCGGGGTGGTCGTAGTAGCGCGATCCCGCCGGCGCACGGCCGTTATAGTTGATGTAGCTGTTGCTCACCACGTTGGCGCCGAGCTTCACGGCCTCGTTGACGGATTTGCCGAGGTCTTGCGTTGTGGCGGAATCGCCTTCGACGAGAATAATCTTGCAGTTCGGGCAGATCGCCGACGCCATGTCAACGTCGAGCGACTCTTCCACGGCCCAACCCGAATCCGGGGTTGGATAGTTGCCTTGCTCGCCCCGCTGGTTGACTTTGGTGAAGCACGGGTTCGACTTGTCGCAGGCCGGAAGGCCGAAATAGGCACGATACACATTGAGATCGTCGGCCGCGTTAGGATCGTCGAATGCGTCGACGATGGCGATCGTTTGGCCCTTACCGTTGGTTGACGAGGGCAGCGAATACGCGCTCTGCAAGTCGCTCGGGCCGTAGCCGGAAACAAGAGGGCTCCCCATGTTGTCGGTACGGATTAACGCAAGGCAGTGCGCGGTGTCGGGATTACGAGCGTCGGGACAGGCCCGCACGACGTTTACCGCGACGTGCTTGGCGCCGGCCGCAAGCCCCTGCGGCAGGGCCGTAGAGGCCGTGTTGCCGCCGCAGGCTACGAGCGTGACGAGGGCCGCCGATGCGGCGGCCGCAATGAGAAGCGAACGCAATTTGTGATACCTCCGAGGAGTTTGGTCTTTAGCTGGAGAGGAACCATTGCCTGCACCGTCAGAGTCAGCAAACGTGCAGCCTCTCTTCGCTGGGTCCGGTTCGCTGCGCGAGCCTTCCGAACGAATCGCTT
>DATAPM010000280.1:0-2500 GCA_036265225.1 Vulcanimicrobiaceae bacterium | reverse complement strand
GCCCGATCCCTGGGAAATCCGGAGGTGGCCGCGGCGGGCGGACGCGGGGCCCGCGCGAGCCGCGCCGCGACCGCCCGAGCCAGCCAGTCCGCCATCACGAGTTCCCCGAGGATGCAAAGCCGGCGCGCGATCTACTCAAGGAGATTCTCGAGCGCATGGGCGTCGGGCCGTGCGACATTCATTACATTCCGCGTGCCGAAGGCGAATATCTCGAGATTGCCGGTCCTAATCTCGGCATGCTTATCGGACGTCACGGAAATACGCTCGAAGCGATCAACTTGATCTTTAACAACGCCTTCAACGCGGGCGTGCGCAATAATCGTCACTACTTTACGATCGATGCCGAAGGCTATCGCGCCCATCGCGCCGACCAACTGAAGAATTTGGCGCTAGCGACGCTCGAGCGCACGACTCGCGAGCAAAAGCCGCAAAAGCTCGACCCGATGCTTCCGTCGGAGCGCAAGATCGTGCACCTCGCGCTCGCCGATTCGCCGCTCGTGCGCACCGAATCGGAGGGCGAAGAGCCCGAACGCTGCGTCGTCGTGTTCCCGCGCTAACGCCGGCCTAGCCCCTTTGCCGTGACGATCGTCGCGGTCGCGACGCCGCCGGGGAAAGGTGCCGTTGCCATCGTGCGCGTCAGCGGTCCCTCCGTCGGCTCGCTGGCGGCGCGGCTGATTAAGACGCGCGAGCCGCTGCAGGCACGCGTCGCAACCTACGCTCGCATTTTCGACGATCGTGGCGAGCGGCTCGACCGTGGTCTGGCGATTCGCTTTGCCGCGCCAAACAGCTATACCGGCGAGGAAATGCTCGAGCTGCACCTACACGGCTCACCCGTCGTCGTCCGCGAGGTCGTCCGCGCATTTCTCGCGTGCGGCGCGCGTCTGGCCGACCCTGGGGAGTTCACGCGGCGCGCTTATCTCAACGGAAAGCTCGGTCTCCATGCCGCCGCAGCCGTGGCCGACGTCATCGACGCGGAGACTCGCGCCGCAGCGCGTGCTGCGTTAGCCAATCTCGAGGGTAGCTTAGCCCACGAGGTGACGGCGCTTCGGGCCGAATTGACGCCGCTTCTCGAAGAGCTTACCGGCGCGATCGATTTTCCGGACGAAGTGCCCGAACCCGACCGAATGGCGCTCAAGACGCGCCTCGCCCCCGTGCGCGACCGCGTGCACAGCTTGGTGCGCGACGGCGAACGCGGCCGCCTACTGCGCGAAGGCGTCAGCGTGGCCATCGTCGGGCCGCCCAATGCCGGAAAGTCCTCGCTGCTCAACGCGCTACTCGGTGTCCAGCGCGCCATCGTCTCGGAGATCCCCGGCACCACTCGCGATACGATCGAGGAGACGCTGAACATTGAAGGGGTGCCGGTCCGGCTCGTCGACACCGCCGGCATCCGCGCCCACGCCGATCGTCTAGAGTCGGCCGGCATCGAACGCACGCGCCACGCTTTGGAGGCGGCTCGCGTCGCACTGGTCGTTGTGGACGGCTCGGAGCCGCTGGGAGCCGATGCAGCGACGCTCATCGCATCCACGCACGACCGGGAACGCGTGCTCTTTTTCAACAAGGCCGACTTGGGCGACCGCGGCGCACGCGAACTCCGCGAGGCTGGTGCGATTATCGGAAGCGCGCGCGACGCCCAAACCGTCGCGCGCATTCGGGAAGCAATCGCCGAGGCCGGATGGGGCGGAGAGAGCCCGGATGTCGCGCGGCCGCACCTCGCCTCGCTGATCGAGTTCGAAGCGGCCGGCGAGGCGCTGGCGTCTCTCGGCGCCGCGTGCGAGGCGCTCGACGCCGGCGAACCAGTCGATTTTGCGGCGACGGAAATCCAGCGCGCCTTTTCCGCGCTTGGGCATGTAAGCGAGCAGGTAGCTGCCGAAGAGGTCCTCGACGGGATATTCTCCCGCTTCTGCATTGGAAAGTGAGGACGAATCCGGATGAAGCTAACGCTCTCCGCACTTGCGGTACTCTGTGCAATTATTTTACCCCTGAGCGCTGCGGCGAAAACCAAGAAGAACGGCTCGGCCTTCGGCGTAACGGTCGTGAGCTGCGTGGTCAACTCGAACGGAGGCAACACGACTAACGGCATCAACGTCGTCTACTACAACTCCAACGACAGCGCCGCAACCGAAGTCGATTTCCTAGTAAACTATGCCGGACACAAATACGTGCTGATTGATAAAGGCAACTTCTCGCGTGGCTCGCAGATCAATCACAACTTGACCAACTCGCTAACCGGACAGACCTGGAGCGGTGCGACGCCGAAACACTGCGGCGTTCAACGCGTCTATTTGGCGGACGGCAGTGTCCTCCAGTAGCGCGATACCGAGCGCCCTGCTCCACGTCGTTGCTCGCAACTGGTGGGCGCTGCTGATTCGCGGCATCGCCGCGGTAATTTTCGGAATTCTCGCCTTGGTTTGGCCCGGCGCGACGTGGTACGCGATCGCAATTCTGTTCGGAGCCTACGCGTTGGTCGACGGTATCTTCGCACTCGTCGCCGGGGTGCGTG
>DATAPM010000279.1:0-5787 GCA_036265225.1 Vulcanimicrobiaceae bacterium | reverse complement strand
ATCGAACGACGCCAACGCGTTACGACCCGCGAGTTTTGCATCGCGCGGGCGCCAATGCAGCCGCCCCGCGATCATGAGGTGCAGAACGAGCCAAAGATCGCCATCGAGCCCAAGTACTATCCGCTTCCCGATGCGGCGTATCTCGCGCACGGTGCGTCCTTCTACGGCGCTCAACGGGGGGGACGAGGTGCGCAGCAGCGCCACGCTATTGACGCGAACCCGTTCGAGTTTTCGGCCTACGATGCGGGATTCGAGTGCGGCGACGTACGACGCAACGTCGGGAAGCTCGGGCATCCCTACTGCGGCGAATCGGAGGCGCGCGAACGCACCGCGGCGATCACGATCTCGTCCTCGTCGGGTGCGATCGTGCGCAGGTCGAGCAGCACTCGGCCGTCTTCGATGCGCGGGACGATCGGAGGATCGCCGTGGCGCAAAGCGGCGACCAGTCCATCCGCGCCGGCGGATTGCAGGGCAACGGCGATCGAGGCGATCTCTTGACCCGGCAACGTGCCGCCGCCGAGATATCCGCGGCTCTCTGCGACCGCTGCCCCAGGAATCGCGGAAAGATACGCCGTTGCGCGCGCGCGCAACTGGTCGAGCGTCGCGGCCAGCATGCGATAAACGGGGATCCGCTCGCGGCCGTTGCGGTGCAGTGCCAGCGTCTCCTCGAGCGCTGCCAACGTCAATTTATCGACACGCAGCGCGCGCAGCAGCGGATTGGCGCGGAGCCGCGCAACCAGCTGCGGCTTCCCGGCGACGATCCCGGCTTGCGGGCCGCCCAGGAGCTTGTCGCCCGAGAAAGTGACCAGCCCGGTGCCATCGGCAATCGCATCGCGCACCGTTCGCTCGGATTCGACGCCGTAGGGCGAGAGCGAATCGAGCGCTCCCGTACCTAAATCTTCGGCGACCAAGACTCCCGCCCGGCGCCCGAGCGCGACCAACTCTTTAGGATCGGCCTCGTGAGTGAAGCCTTCGATGCGATAATTGGACGGGTGCGTGCGCAAGATCAGCGCCGTGCGCGGCGAGAGGGCGCGCTCGAAATCTTCGATGTAAACGCGATTGGTCGTGCCGACTTCGACGAGCGTCGCACCGCTGCGTTCGAGCACTTCGGGAACGCGGAAGCCGCCGCCGATTTCGACGAGCTGGCTTCGCGCCACGATTACTTCGCGGCCTTTGGCAAACGTGTCTAGGACCAGCAACACCGCGGCGGCGCCGTTGTTGACAACCAGCGCATCTTGCGCGCCGGTTGCCTCGCCGATCGCATCGGCGAGCCGCGCATAGCGCGAACCGCGATCGCCACTGTTGAGATCGTATTCGAGGTTGGAGTAGCCTCGCCCCAATCGGACAATGGCATTGAGTGCTTCCGCTGCCAGCGGCGCGCGCCCGAGATTGGTGTGGATGATGATGCCGGTGGCATTGATCGCCGGCTGTAAGCGGCGTTGTTGCAGCTGTTCGAGTTCACCCGCAGCGGACGTGACGATGGTTTCGAACGATGGCTCGTCCCCGGAAGCACGAACGCGGTCGAGCATCTGCTCGACCGCGCCTTTGACCTTTTCTCTTCCCAAACCAGTCTCGTATCGCGCGACTTCCGGCGCGCTCAGGATGCGATGCATCGCCGGAAGGTGGCGCACGGCGCTACGCCACGTGCTTGCCGAGCATCGACGTTACGGTGTTCTCGGGAACGTAGCCGACAATGCGATCGACCGGCTGGCCATCCTTGAACAGGATGAGGCACGGGATTCCGGAGACCTGATACTGGCCCGCTACGGCCGGGTTATCGTCGGTATTCAGTTTGACGAATTTGGCCTTGCCGGAGTGGGCGGCTGCGACTTTTTCTACAATCGGGCCGAGCATGCGGCACGGCCCGCACCAGGGGGCCCAGAAATCCACCAAAACGGGCTGCGTACTCTTCAGCACTTCGGTTTCGAACGTTGCGGACGTCACATCGGGTAATGCGCTCATACGGGCTATAACACTCCTAAAGTTCGGTTTGTTGCGGTTCGCCGGTGATCTCGGTAATCTGCTTAGCCTGTTTGCCCAGGTTGGTAATGGCGATGACTTCGTCGCCTTGCCCGAGGCGCTGCAGGCGCACGCCCTTCGCGTCGCGGCCCGTCTTGCGGATGTCGCGGACCTTGAGGCGGATCACTTGGTTGCCCGAGGTGATCATCAGGATCTGGTCCTCGGGAGCGACCAGTATCTGGTCGACGACCTGGCCGATGTCGTCGCGCTGGCGCGCGAAGGCCTTGACGCCCTTGCCGCCACGCGAGGTATGGCGGTAATCGCCGATCGGGGTGCGCTTGCCGAATGCCAGTGACGTAACGAGGAGCACTTCCCGCCGTTCGTCTTCGATGACGTCCATCGCGATGATGGTATCGCCCGGTTCCAGCGTCATTGCCTTCACGCCGCGAGCGACGCGACCCATCGGGCGCACGTTCTTCTCGTTGAAATGCACCGCCATGCCATTGGTCGACGCGAGGATGATGTCGCGCGAACCGTCGGATAAGTCTACGGCCAATAGGTCGTCGCCGTCGTCGAGATTGATGGCGATCAGCCCGTTGCGCCGGACGTTGGCGAACCCTTCCAGCTTGGTCTTCTTGATGACGCCGCGTTTGGTCACCATCACGAGATACTTTTCTCCCTCGAACTTGTCGATCGGGAAAACGGCCGTAACCTCTTCGCCCGGCGGCAGCGTCAGGAGGTTGACGAGAGCGGTTCCGCGCGCTTGGCGCGTCGTGTCGGGAATCTCGTAGCCGCGCAGACGATAGACGCGCCCTTTATTCGTGAAGAAGAGCACGTGGTCGTGCGTCTTAGTCATGAAGAAGTTTCGGACGACGTCCTCGCGTTTGAGGTTTGAGATGCCGGTTACTCCGCGGCCGCCGCGGCTCTGGGTCCTGAACGTATCGGCCGAGACGCGCTTGATGTATCCGCCGACGGTGTAGGTGACGACGACGTCGATGTTGGGCGTGATCTGCTCGATCGAAATTTCATCCTCAGCCGGTTCCACGCTGGTGCGCCTCTCGTCGGCGAAGCGCTTGCGGAGATCGAGGGTCTCACTCTTGACGATCTGGGCGATTCGCCGCGGGCTGCCCAAAATGTCTTGCAGCTCGCCGATCGTCTTGATCAGCTCGGCGTATTCGTTCTCGATTTTCTGCCGTTCCAGCCCGACCAGCGTGCGCAAGCGCATGTCGACGATCGCTTGGGCCTGCACGTCGGAGAGCGAAAAGCGCTCGGAGAGACGCGTTTTTGCTTCGTCGGTCGTCTGGCTGCCGCGCACGATTTCGATGACTTCGTCGATGTTGTCGAGCGCGATCCGGTAGCCTTCCAGCAGGTGCGCGCGCTCTTCGGCCTTGCGCAGATCGTAGGCGGTCCGGCGGGTAACGACGTCTTTACGGTGATCGATGAAGTGCTGCAGCAGCTGGCGCAGCGTGAGAACCTGCGGCTCGATCGCGATGGAGCCGTCGCGACGCGGCGGACTGACCGGCACCAGCGCCAGCATATTGAACCCGAAGGTCGCCTGCAGCGGCGTGTGCTTGAAGAGCTGGTTGAGCACGATCTTCGGCGTCGCGTTGCGCTGCAGCTCGATGACCACGCGCATACCCTTGCGGTTGGACTCGTCGTCCATGCGTGCAATGCCGACGATGCGTTTCTCGGAATACGCCTCCGAAACGGCTTCCAAAATGCGGCTCTTATAGACCTGATAGGGAATCTCGGTAATAACGATCTTATGCTTGCCGCGGTCCTCGATGATCTCGGCCTTACCGCGAATGGTGATCGAACCGCGCCCGGTCTTATAGGCCTCGCGAATCGCTTCGTGCCCCATAATCGTGCCGCCGGTCGGGAAGTCGGGCCCGTGCACGATGTCGCAGAGCCCGTCGTCGGAGATCTCGGGGTCGTCGATCATTGCCGCGATGGCGTCGGCGATCTCGCCGAGGTTGTGAGGCGGAATGTTGGTTGCCATGCCGACGGCGATGCCACTCGAGCCGTTGACCAGCAACTGCGGCAGACGCCCCGGCAGTACGCTGGGCTCTACGCCTTGATTGTCGAAATTGTTGACGAACGGAACGGTCTCTTTGTCAATGTCGGCCAAGACGTCGAGCGCCGTGCGCGCCAAACGCGCCTCGGTGTACCGATAGGCTGCCGGCGGATCGGGATCGATCGATCCGAAGTTTCCGTGGCCGTCGACCAGCGGGTAACGAAGGGTAAAGTCTTGCGCCATTCGCACCAGCGCGTCGTACACGGACGTATCGCCGTGCGGGTGGTAACTCTTGAGCACTTCGCCGATGATACCGGCGCACTTGCGGTGCTGCTTGTTCGGCTCCATCCCCATCTCACGCATCGCATAGAGGATGCGCCGCTGCACCGGCTTGAGGCCGTCGCGCACGTCGGGAAGCGCGCGCGAGGCAATGACGGACATCGCATACGAGAGATAGCTCTCCCGCATCTCATCTTCGACGTTGACCTGCGCTATGATGTCGTTGTTCAATAGTTACCTGCACTCATGAATCACGCGTTTTATAATACCTCGCAACTGACGCTGCCCTCGGAAGAGCAGCTCGGTGCGTTTGCGGCCCGTTTTGCCCAGCGTCTTCGCCCCGGCGACGTCGTTGCGCTCTCCGGACCGCTGGGCTCCGGCAAGACCGCATTCGTGCGCGCCGTCGTCCGGGCGCTTCACGGCTCGGACCAGAGCTGCAGCCCGACGTTCACATTCTGGCATCGTTACGACGGCGACCCGCCAATCGATCACATCGACCTCTTTCGCATTGAGGATTCGCGCGAATCGGTCGAACTCGGTCTCGACGAAATACTCGACGGGGAGTCGATCGTGCTCGTCGAGTGGTGGGACAACGCACCCGAAGCTCTGCCGCCGCGTCACTACGAAATCCACATCGAAGGCGCGGGCGACCAGCCGCGTATACTCACCGTTCGCGAACCGGCATGAACGTTCTTGCCGTTGACGGTGCGCTCGGCGGCTTCTCCGCCGCACTCGTCAGTGATGGCCGAGTCGCCGGGCAGCGTTGCGAATCCGGAAATGTCGCCCTCGAACGCGGCCTGTCCACCGTTTCTGGGGTTTTGCTCGATGCCGGGCGAGCCCCGGCCGAGATTGACCGCCTGGCGGTTGGCGTTGGTCCGGGCACGTTCACCGGTCTTCGCGTTGCCATCGCCTACGCCAAGGCTCTAGCCGCCGTTTGGGGGCGTCCGCTCGTACCGATCGATTCCTTCGATATTCTCGAGTTTGGGAGGACTTTCGAGGACGTTCTCACCGTCGTCGTGGGCCGGCCGGGGGTGATCTCGGCGCGCTACCGTTTCGCCGGCCAAATGCGACGCGCGTCGGGCCGAACGGCCGACGTTCTCGGCCAGCTCGTGCTTTCGCGAACGGCGCCGCTCGACGTGGTCGGGGCGCCGGAGGACGTGCTCCACGCGCTTGCCGAACGCGCCATTATCGTGCGCCCGATCGAACCGCTCGTTTCCCCCGCCGCAGCGGCCGCCGCGTTGGCGGCCTTGTCGCGCGAGCCGGCGCGAAGCCCGCACCAGGTGCGGGCCGATTATGGCGAGCTTCCTGCGGTAACGATCGCCAAGAAGCGCTAGGGAATCGACCGCTCGCATGAAGATGGAGCTGGAACGGCCAGCAGAACGGCCCGAACCGCTATCGGTCGCGCCGATGACGCCGTCGGACATTGCCGACGTAATGCGCATCGAGCGTTCTTCGTTTTCCACGGTGTGGCCGTCGGATGCGTTCTACAACGAAGTACGCACCAACAAGCTCGCGCACTACTTCGTCGGACGAAT
>DATAPM010000278.1:0-3724 GCA_036265225.1 Vulcanimicrobiaceae bacterium | reverse complement strand
ACGGACTGGTCTGCGCTTTGCCGTACATAAGGTGATAGATAACGAGCGCGCGATCGGGGCGGCTAAACAACTCGCTGAGCGCTACACTCCGTACCGTGTCGTCACCGGCGGCGAGATCGGCCGGCCCCTCGTAAAAAATGTAATCCTCGAGCGTAGCGCCTTGCGGTAACATGCGGCGCAACTGCGCAACGCGCTCGCGATGGCGCATCTCATCAATCTCGGCGAGGCGAAGCTCCTCGCGGCGCGCGCTGTACTCTTCGGATTCGTTCGTAAGATTCGTCTGCTGCATCGATGCTTCGTCCCGCTTCACGACTGTTAATTTTCGCTCCATTCTTACCCACCTGCGGCAAACGCCTTGACAGCCGCACCGGCCAAAAACAGCCTCTTAAGGATTTAGTATTAAAAAATTAGGAGTCCTCCTAGTTGGGAGGCTTTGCGCGAGGGTGGCTCCTCGCGTCGATCGGTCTGGGCTTTCGGTCTTCCGCGCAGGCACCGAGCTCGTGGCGAGTTTCCGACGCTGCGGCGGTTCTGATCCGGTGCCGGAAATCGGCAGAGCCTCAGGAAAAGGAGCGGCCGTATGAAGCCCATCGTATTGATCTTGCGAGTCTTTGCTTTTGTCCTCATTGCCCTGCTCCTTCCCATACATCGGGGCCTTGCCGACTCGAGCCGCTCCGCGAGCAATGAGGTCATCGGACTCGAGGCGCGCTGGATTGACGCCATTCTAAATGGAGACCGCAACGCGGTCGCAGCAATTTTGAGCGAACGCTTTAAACATATTACTAAGGACGGGGTCGTTGTCGATCGCGCTCAAGAGCTGGCCGGCATTAAGAAAGAGCAGTTTAAGATAGCGTTGAGCGAGCAAACCGTCGACCTCAATCCGGGCGGCGATTCGGCCGTTCTGCATGGCCTAGATACGATTACCGAGCCGGGCAAGCCCACGAAACGCCAACGATTTACTGACGTTTTCTTTAAGGAAAATGGCTCGTGGCTGGCAATCTCAGCCCAGGAGAACGTCGTCGCCCCTTAGGCCAGCCTACGGAACCGTAGGCCCTACTCATACAGTTAGTTGATACAGTTTTTTAATACGGTTGCGGCTGTATGTGGCCGGCGATACGTGCGTGCGCTAACCTGGGTCTACGTTCAGACCCGCGATGGCGTGCATGCAAGTTACATTCTCTCCGTCGGCTCCACGGGTCGCAAGCGTGAAATCGATCTCCTCGGATAGCTAAGTCCGCGGAAGGGCCCGCTCGAGACCTCCCTCGGCATTACGCAAAACTCGAGCGACAAAGGCACAAGGAGCAACTCATGCGATTCAGCTTCAACCGAATCGGATTCGCCGCCGGAGCCATAGCGCTCTCGCTAACCGTGGTAGCGTGCCATGGGCAATCGCCCGGGAACGCGAGCTACATTCCCTCAAACTCGACCACCTTATCGGTTCCGCAAGCCGGTGCCGGTTTAGCCGCGCCGGATGCGAAGCATAAGGTCCAGATCGTCTCGAGCTGCGGCAAACACGTCCATATCGTACTTCTCGGCATTGTCGACTGCAGGTTCCGCGAAAAGGGCTACGGCGACGGCACGCTCACAATTGCAAACGACACGAAAGGCATAGTCGTGATCAGTCCGATGAGCGGCACGCAAGCGACGAAGTTCACGATCCTCGGTGCCCTCCTGGGCAGCGGACATTTCACGGTGAAAGACTCCAAGGGCCGCGAACTAAACGTGACGGTGAAGGTCACCCTATAGTAGAGAGCCGCCTAGAAAATCTCCCTCCTCTGAACGCGGTGAAGAAGGCTCGCCTTTGGCGGGCCTTCTTCATAACCATGTTGACCGAGGGCGATTGCGGGTCCAGCCGAGGACTGACCCCACCGCGCGAGGAAAAATCACATATTATGTCTGGCCTTGCGGCTCGACGACTTGCGCAATTAACGCTCGTTCTCGTAGCGAGTGGATGCGCGCAAGAGCTGCCCACCCCGGCGGAGCCCCATTTAGGCCCGTCGCAGACTCTTGCGCAACCGGCGACCCACTTCTACGGCAACGATTTCATGTATTCGTCTCAGCCCGCCAGCAACGAGGTCGTCGTTTATAAGCGCAAGAAAAAGAGCTACACGCTGACGCCGTATGAAACGCTGACATCGGGATTCTCCAAACCGATGGGCATGGTGACGACGCCGGACGGCCGCTGGTATGTCGCCAACTCGGGGGCCTCTAACGTTCTCGTTTATCGCTCGACGCGCTCGGGACCAAAAGGCCCTAAGGCAACGCTTCGGGATGACGGCGAAGTTCCGGTCAACGTCGACGCTACATCGAGTCATCGGCTCGTCGCAGTTTCTAACGGCGCGACCACCGGAAACGGCGCTGGAAGCGTAAGTATCTATCTGGACCAACAAAACGTGCCGTCGCGCAAGCTGACCTACGGGAGCGATCCAGTACAAGGTGCGGGGATCGCGATCGATGCGCAAGGCAACTGCTATTGGAGTTTCAACGATCCGTACAAGTTGAGCGGAGAGATCGTGAAGTTTGCCGGCTGCAATGGCACCGGCACGCTCTATAAGGCCGGAATCCTACGGGCCGGCGGACTGGCCTTCGATCGTAGCGGCGACCTCTATTACGTCGATCAGCTGCTCGGCATCTTCAAATGCCAGGGGTCGTCGTGTACGATCTTCGCGCCAATCATTCTCGGCGGCCTCATCAGTCCGGCGAACTTGAACTTCGATAATAGCGATCCCCAAAATCTGTGGGTCGCGGATGCAGCGGGTTCCCTCGACGCGGTGAACCTCCAGGGCTTGGTGGCGTACATTCTGCAAATAATCGGCGGCATTACCGATCCCCCCATCGGAGTCGCGCCGGTTCCCGGTAGTTAAAGCGCGCCGCTCCATGGTTCCACCGCGACGCTCGAGAGACGCGGCCGGGACCGCAGAACTACCCGCCCTTCTTAAGAGGTTCCGCGTCCAGGCCGGTCTTTCGCAACAGGTGCTCGCCGAGAGAGCGCTCATCAGCGCGCAGGCCGTCAGCGCTTTGGAACGCGGATTTCGCAGGGCGCCGTACCGGGCCACGCTGGAACGCATCGCAGATGCACTCGCGCTCTCGGACGAAGCGCGGGAGGCGCTCGAGCGTTCCGCTCATCGTTCGCGCGGCCCTCGCCTCGTAGAGCGAGAGCGGGCACCACTGCACAATCTACCGCGACAACTTACGTCGTTTCTCGGACGCGACGCGGTCGTTGCCGAGATCGGGGAGTTCGTCGAATCCGCTCCGCTCGTCACCATCGTGGGAACCGGCGGAGCCGGAAAGACGCGCGCCGCAGTAGAGGTTGGTAGGCGTTTGCTCGGCCAATTCGCGCACGGCGTCTGGTTCGTCGAACTCGCACCGCTCAGCGACCCCGCCTTGGTCCCACAAGCTCTCGCTGGAGCGTTGCACGTACAAGAATCGCCTCGCCGTTCTCTCCTCGAGACGCTGATTGCCTTTCTAGCGCACAAGTGTCTGCTAATTATTCTCGATAATTGCGAGCACGTTATTTCACAGACGCGCGCGGTAGCCGCGTCGCTGCTGCGCGACTGCCCGAGCGTCGCTTTGCTGGCCACGAGTCGAGAGGCCCTCAGCATTACCGGCGAGCGAACCTATCAGATCCCCTCGCTCGCCGTGCCGAAGCAAAGCCGTCCTTCGCCGGTAGAGGCCGCAAAGTACGGCGCCGTCGCCCTTTTCGTGGATCGCGTGCGGGCCGCCACCA
>DATAPM010000277.1:0-7285 GCA_036265225.1 Vulcanimicrobiaceae bacterium | reverse complement strand
TGCCGGGGCGCTTCAACGTTCACAATGCGCTGGCCGCCATCGGCGTCGCGCGTTTTCTCGGCATCGACGACGCAACGGCGGCACGCGGATTGGCGGAAATGGGCGGCGTTCCCGGCCGCATGGAGCGGCAACGCGCCCGCGGCATCGACGTTATCGTCGATTACGCGCATACCCCCGATGCGCTCGAGCATGCCTTGCGAGCGTTACGCGAAACCGCCGGCGGATCGTTGGCCGTCGTCTTCGGATGCGGGGGAGATCGCGATCGCGGGAAGCGCCCGCAAATGGGTGCGGTTGCCGCCGAACTGGCCGACCGCATCTACCTCACCAGCGATAATCCGCGAAGCGAAGATCCACGCGCCATCGTCGATGCGATTACAGCCGGCATCGGCGCGGGGGAACACATCATCGAGCTCGACCGGCGGCTGGCTATCGAGCGAGCGATTCGCGAAGCGAGCCCGGGCGACGTCGTACTGGTGGCCGGAAAGGGGCATGAGGCATACCAAATCGTCGGAGATCGGGTCTTGCCGTTTGACGACGCTGCCGTCGTCCGCGAGGCGCTCGCGCGACGATGAGATTCTCGCTTGCCGCCGCGGCTGCCGCCACCGGGGCCACGTTCATCGACGCCGCTGCAGCGCCGCAGACGCTTCGCATCAGCACCGACACCCGAACGATCGGGCCGGGCGATACCTTTTTAGCGCTTCGCGGCGAGCGGTTCGACGGTCACGCCTTTGCCGCGGAGGCCGTGGCACGCGGCGCGTCGCTCTTGATTCTGGAACGCGCGGATGCGCGAGTCGAGGGCGTCGCGACGATGATCGTCCCCGATGCTCTCCAGGCCTTTATGATGCTCGGCGCGCTCGCGCGCGAAAGCTTCGAAGGTCGCGTCGTTGCCATTACCGGCAGCACTGGAAAGACGACCACGAAGTCGTTTTTGGTCCAGTTGCTGGCAGCGCGCTACGGCGATCGCGTGGCCGCGCCACCGGCCAACGAGAATAACGAGATCGGCGTGACCAAACTGATGCTGAGTCTCTCCTCCGAAACGCACGACGTCGCCGTCGTCGAGATGGGTGCGCGTCGCAGCGGCGACATCGACGCTTTGGTCGAGGTCGCGCGTCCCGAAATCGGCATTTTGACCAACGTTGGCGAGGCGCATCTCGAGATCATGGGCTCGCGCGCGCGGCTCGAAGAAACGAAGTGGGCGCTCTTCTCGCGGGGCGCACGCGCCATTCTCAACAGCCGGGACGAGGTCAGCCGGCGCCGCGCGCCATCGCTATCGCAACCGCCGGATTGGTTCGCCGCGTTCGAAGAAATCGCGCCGTCCGCCCAAGACGCCGCGTTGCGTCCGTACGCGGCGGTTCTCGGAGAGGCTCGCGTCCTCTATCGCGACGGTCGAGGCGAGGTCGAATGCGACGTTCCCGTGCGCGTTCCGGGACTTCACAATCGTGCCAATCTTGCGGCCGCGGTCGCCGGTGCCGTGCGCTTGGACGTTCCGTTCGACGCCATCGTCAATGCCATTCCGGACGTCGAGCTGCCGCCGGGACGGTACCAGAGTATGGATGTCAATGGCTTGCGCGTCATTTACGACGCTTACAATGCCAACGCGAGCGGAATGATCGCTGCGCTCGATGCTTTCGCGGCCGAAAAGGGCACGCGCCGCATCGCGGTATTGGCGAGCATGGCCGAACTCGGCGAGGAGTCGCAGGACCTCCACCAGCGCGTGGGCGGCCATGCCGCGCGGCGCGTCGACGTGCTGCTGGTCGCGGGAGACTTCGCCGCCGCACTGGCGCTGGGCGCTCGCGATGCCGGACTCGACTCGGCGTCCATCGTCGCGGTCGAGAGTAACGCCGTGGCGGCGCGCTGGCTGCGCGAGCACGCTCGCGCGGGCGACGTCGTATTACTCAAAGGCTCTCGCAAATATCAATTGGAAGAGATTGTCGAGGATCTGCGCGGGTGAGTTCGCCGAAGAGTCTCCTCGTCACCAATGCCGAGATGCCGTCCGGCCTGACCGCGATTCCGTTGCGGACGCGCCTAATTCGGCCGGGCGACGACCTCATCGCGCTGACCGGGCTGGCCGTTGCGGGCATTGCGCGTCCCGGAGACGTTGTCGCCGTTGCCGAGAGTGCCGTCGCGATCGCTCAAGGCGAACTGCTGGCGGCCGAGTACGTTCGCCCCACGCGCCTGGCGTATGCGATCGCCCGGCGCGCCGATCCGATGGCGACGATCAGCCAGCCGGAATCGATTCAGCTCGTCATAGATCGGGCAGGGGCGTGGAAAGTGGGAACGGCGACCTTCCTTGCGGCAGCGGGGCGCGTTTTCGGCAAGCGCGGTCTTTTCTATGAGATCATGGGTGAGGCGGTTGCGGCTTTCGACGGATACACCGGAACGATGCCACCCTACGAGCGCGCCATCGTCTTTGCACCGCGGGATCCGGATGGGTTTGCCGCCGCGCTGCGCGATCGCATCGGCGTCGAGAGTGCGGTCGTCGATGCCAACGACCTCAAGCGCGCCAAAGTATTGGGTGCATCGCCGTCGGTGAATCGTGCCGCTCTGGAGAAAGCGCTGGTCGACAATCCCCACGGCAACAGCGACGAGCAAACGCCGTTGGTCGTCTTGAAATGGCGTGGCACCGGACTCAATCCGCTGCTGGAGACGAGCGGCACGTGATATCGTTTGCGCCGATGGGCTTCTGGTTGCTCTTTGGTTTCGTGGTCGCCACGATCGGCTCGCTGCTGCTGCTGCTCCTGCGGGGACGCCTCGATCTGCGCGCTCACGCCTACGAGGACGCGCCCCACACGCATCAGCAGAAGACCGGCACGCCGACGATGGGCGGGATAGCCTTCCTCGCTGCCTTGCTCGCCACATTGGCTGCCGTTCGACCGCCGTTGCTCTGGCAGCTCGTGCTGCTCGTCGTGCTTGCCGCCGCGGTCGGAGCGGTCGACGACATCTTGGGAATCCGAAGCGGCAAGAACCGCGGATTGCGCGCGCGCACGAAGTTTCTAGCAACCGCGCTCGCGGGCGTGATTTTCCTGCGCGCGATCGGTGAATCACCGGCACTCGTTGCGAGGGACGTGCTCTTTCACGCTGGAAGCTTATGGCTTGCGGTGCCGCATTGGCTTTGGCTGGTCTTGGGAATCCTCGCGATAACCGGGACGATTCACGCGGTGAATCTAACCGACGGCCTCGACGGGTTGGCGGCGGGGACGATGATTCCACCCCTCGTCGCGTTTGCGTTCGTCGGCTGGAGCCTGCATCTGCCGGCCGCATGGATCGCGGCGTGTGCGGGCGCCGGCGCGTGTCTGGGATTTTTGATCTTCAACCGGCATCCGGCCAAGCTTTTCATGGGCGACACGGGTTCGCTGGCCTTGGGCGCGCTGCTCGCGGGAACGGCGATTCTCACCGGAGAGATGCTTGCGCTCATCGTGGTCGGCGGCGTGTTCGTCGCCGAAGCGTTATCGGTGATGCTGCAAGTCGCCTATTTCAAAGCGACCGGCGGTAAACGCATCTTGCGCATGAGCCCGCTGCACCATCACTTCGAGCTGGGAGGATGGCCGGAGACCAAGGTTACGTTACGTTTCTGGATTGCTTCGGTGCTCTGTTCGCTGCTCGGCTGGGCGATCGTTCGATGAGCGAGATGTTCTCGTTCGGCCCCCAATCCGGAGTGCTCGTTATCGGTCTGGGACGCAGCGGTTTGGCCAGCCTGGAAGTTTTGCGCGACTACGGCGTACAGCTCTACGCGACCGACGACCATCCGGAAAAGATTGCGCCGGCAATCGCGGCCGCGCAAGACTTCGGCGCGCGTTTCGTCGAGCCCGGCGAAATCGACTCAGTCATTCGGGCCTTGACCTGCGCGGTGCTTTCCCCTGGCGTGCCGCCGACCTCGCCGGTGGTGCGGCGGGTCCACGCGTTCGACGTTCCGGTAATCGGTGAGATCGAGCTGGCCCACCGTTTGTGCGACGCGCCCATCGTTGCCGTCACCGGAACGAAGGGAAAATCGACCACGACGGCGCTGATCGGCCATCTTTTGCGCGGCTGCGGCCTTGCGGTTCGCGTCGGCGGAAATATCGGCAACCCCCTGATCAAAGAAGTGCGCGGGATGGATGCAGGCGGATGGATCGTTGCCGAGGTTTCGTCGTTCCAGCTCGAGACGATTCGATCGTTCAAGCCGCGCATCGCCGTACTGCTCAACATCGTGCCCGATCATCTCGACCGGTATCATTCGATGGAGGAGTACGGCGAAGCCAAATATCGCATCTTCGCCAACCAGTCGATGAGCGACTGGTTCGTCGGCAACCTCGACGACCCGCGCATCCGCTCCCTGCACTGGCAGCGAGGTACGCGAGTTCAGGCGAGACAGTTGTGGTACTCGCTGAACAACCGCGAGCACGCGACCATGCACGTTCGCGACGGCCGGCTGATCTACGCGCCGGTTTCGGGCGATCCTCGCCCCGTCGCCATCATGTCGCGCAACGACATCCCGCTGCCGGGCGACCATAACGTGCAGAACGCCATGGCGGCCGTCCTCGCCGGCATTGCGGTTGGATGCGACGTGGCTGCGCTGCGCGAAGCGATGCGCACCTTCCGCCCGATGCCGCACCGCCTCGAGCGCGTCGCCGAGATCGAGGGCGTGCTTTACGTTGACGATTCCAAGGCGACTAACCCCGCTTCGGTCATCGCCGCACTGCGCAGCTTCGATCGCCCGATCGTGTTGATTGCCGGCGGACGCTCGAAACGTAGTACCTTCCGCGCGATGGGCGCGGCGATGCGCCGGCGAGTGAAGGCTTTAGTTGCCATCGGCGAAGCGGGTCCGGAGATCGCGCGTGCCGCGCCCGACGTGGAGTCGGTCGAGGCCTATTCAATGGAAGAGGCGGTTCACCGCGCGCGCAGCATTGCTTCGCCCGGCGACGTGGTGTTGCTCTCGCCGGGTTGCGCCTCGTTCGACATGTTTGCCTCGGCCGAAGAGCGCGGCCAACGATTCGCTGCTGTGCTCGCCGAACTCGCGGAGCCGGCCGGTGCGTAACGCAACGCTGCTGGGCGCGCCGCAAGAGCGACCCCGGACGACACCCCGGTCGTACGTATCGGCCCCGCTGGACGTGCCGCTCTTTACCGCCGTCGCGGCGCTCGTCGGGATCGGTCTGGTAATGGTTTTCTCCGCTTCCAGCGCAACCGCGTACGCTCAGCATGGAGACATCGCCTACTACTTGAAGCGCCAGCTGGTTTGGCTGGCGATCGGCTTGGCCGGCGCGTATGCCCTCTACCGGCTCGACTACCGGCGACTACGCGGGATCGCGCCGTACTTGCTTGTCGCCGCCGTCATCGGACTCATGCTCGTCTTCGTGCCACACGTCGGACTCGGCGTCAACGGCGGGCGGCGCTGGATCGGCACGGGTGGTTTGAGCCTCCAGCCTTCGGAGTTTGCCAAGCTCGCGCTGGTGATCTATCTTTCCGCCGTGCTCGCCACGCGTGGCGACCGCATCACGTCGCTCTCGCGCGGACTCGTTCCGCTCTGCGTACCGGTGGCGATTATGGCCGTGCTGGTGCTCAAAGAACCCGACATGGGAACGGCGAGCCTACTGATCTTTGTCGCCTTCGCGCTCTTCTTTGCCGCCGGCGCGCGCGTAGTTCATTTGGCCGCCGTCGTCGTGGCGACGCTTCCGTTTGCGGCGTTGACCGTCTTAGCAAGTCCGTACCGGCGGGCACGCGTCTTTGCCTTTGTCGACCCGTGGCGCGACCCGCTCAATACGGGTTTTCACATCGTGCAATCGCTGCTCGCGCTGGGCAGCGGGGGCCTCTTCGGCGTCGGTCTCGGCGCATCTCGAGCGAAGTTCTTTTATCTGCCCGAACAATATACCGATTTCATCTTCTCGGTGCTGGGTGAAGAGTTGGGACTCATCGGCACGCTCGTCGTCATCGCGCTCTTCGTGACGCTGGCCTATCGAGCGGTTCGGATTGCGCTTGTCGCGCCGGATCGCTTCGGTTTCTTCCTGGCCATTGGCTGCGCCGCCATGATTACGATCCAGGCGTTCGTCAATATCGGCGTCGTGTCGTCGTCGTGGCCGGTAACCGGCGTGCCGCTTCCGTTCATCTCTTTCGGCGGCAGCTCGCTCGTCGTCAATCTGCTCGCCGTTGCCATTATTGCCAACGTAGGACGCTATCGCCGAGTCGGCGGGCGTACGTGACCGTCGTCTTCGCCGGTGGCGGCACCGGCGGACACATCTACCCGGCGATCGCGATCGCCGACGCACTGCGCCAACGCGCGGCCAAGATTTCATTCATCGGTACGGCCGACCGGCTCGAGGCGCGCATCGTTCCGCAGGCCGGTTACGATCTGCACACGATTGCGGCCCACGCGCTGCCGCGCCGGTTTTCTTTGGAACTCTTTCGCACGTTCGCGGCCAACGTCGCGGGCACGGTGCAGAGCTTCAAGTTGCTCGGACGCGAGCGGCCGGATCTCGTCGTTGCTACCGGCGGCTACGTCAGCTTCCCGGTTGCGCTGGCGGCGCGCATTCTGCGCATGACGCACCGGTCGCCGGCGATCGTTCTGCTCGAGCCTAACGCCGAGCCGGGTTTGACGAACCGGCTTCTCGCGCCGATCGTCGACGAAGTCTGGGGCGCGCAGACGACCGGCGTGCCGATCCGGGCGTCGCTCGCGCACCTTCCGTCGCGCGAGGCTGCGGCGGCACGGCTTGGTCTTTCGCCAGCGTTGCAGACGCTGGTCGTGATGGGTGGCAGCCAAGGTGCGCGACGCATTAACGATTCAGTCATCGATCTCGTACGCACCGGCGGGCTACCCGATGGCTGGCAGCTCCTCCATCTCACCGGCGAGGGCGAGTTCCAGCGGGCCCGCGAAGCGGCGCGGGCGATTGCCGGCTCGCAATACGTCGCGCTTCCCTATCTTGACGACATGGCCGGCGCGTACGCCGTCGCAGATCTTCTGATCGCACGAGCGGGCGCCTCGACGCTTGCCGAGTTAGGAGCACTGGGAAAGCCTGCAATTTTGGTTCCGTATCCGCACGCCGCCGGAGGGCATCAAGCGAGCAACGCAGCCCGCCTCGAGGCCGGCGGCGCGGCCGTCGTCGTAACCGATCGGCAGCTGCGAGACGGCGCTCTGTCGGCGCTGTTGGCGCAGACGGTCGAGCCCGCGCGCCTCGAGGCAATGACGCAGGCCGCGCAGGCGTCGCGCAGCGGCGATGCGGTCGCTGCGATCCTTGCGCGGATAGATCGCTTGGTCTCTAGAAACAGCGAGCGGTGAACTACCACCTCGTCGGCGTCGGTGGGATTGGGATGAGCG
>DATAPM010000276.1:0-1683 GCA_036265225.1 Vulcanimicrobiaceae bacterium | reverse complement strand
TGCTGCGCGGTGTCAGTTGGGTAATCATCCGAAAGAACTGATCGCTCTGCGACGAGTTGTCGTGGATGGCATCGAAGGTGGGCGCATCCAGGCCGCGAGCCGTGGACTGCGTATTCGCGTCCAAGAAGGCCTCGGTGGATCCGAAACGCGCGGCGGCCTCCAATTGGCCGATGGCTTGCGATTGGTTGCCGCCGCCGCCTTCGACGGTGCCGAAAAAGCCTTCCGGAATGTCGGTGGGACGGCTGCTGATGATGTTGACGACGCCGCCCATGCGGTCGCCGCCGTATTCGGCGGGAATTGCGCCGGTATAGAGTTCGAACGAGTCGATGATTTTCGGGTCAATAATTTCGGCAAAGTTCGACGTGGTCGCCAGCGGCAGCGGCGCGCCGTCGATGTTGTAAGCCACGCCGTGAAATCCGTTGATGACCGGTTCGTTGTACGAGAAGGGGATGACGCCCGGGAGCGTCTGAAGCATCCGGTCGAGGCTGTTTTGGGCGGGCGAGCTTTGGATCTGCGCGCGATCGATCTGATGGACCGATGGCGGATTGCTATCGACGCCGGCATGCGCCGTTACCGTGGTGCGGGCGATTTCGGCGAGCTGCGTGGAGAGCGGAACGTTGACCGTCGCGACCGAGCCGCTGTTTACCTCGACGATCACTACGTACTTCGCGATGCTTTTCGCCGCTACGGTGAGGCGGTACGAGCCGAAGGGAACCTCGGAAAAGACGTACTGGCCGTCGGAGCGGGTCGTGGTGTTGAAGCGAGACCCTTCGCCTTCGAGCGTCACGGCGACGCCGGCGGCGGGCTTGCCGTCGATCGTGACGGTGCCGCGGACCAATCCGTTCACGGCCGCCATTGCGGGCAGTGCGATAAAAAGAACTAAGAGCGCGACGACGGCCGCCGCAGATGTGCGAATCATGGAGCCTCCTCAGAAGCGCGGTGCGATAGTGCGCGCCTAAGCGCGCGAAACCAACGCGAACGCGATCGGAGGAGGACGTGCGAAACGCCGCCGCGCTAGGCGGAGGCGACGGTATACCGGACGCGGCTGCCGGCGCCGGCCCCAAATGGGAACCCGCGGCGAGAACGCGACGCGCGCAACGGTGAGGATGGCTCGCGCGAGTAACCGCGCGAGTCCGGAGCCGAGCCGCGTAACGAGCCATGCGGCCACCGCCAGAACCAACAGCACGAGGGCGACCGGTGGTCCGGCGTGCTTTCTTTCCAGTGCCTCGCCGGCGAGGTACCAGAGCAGACTGCAGCCGGCAATCGCACCGACCGATGGGAACCGCGCGCAGAGGCGGGCGGCGAGAACGCTGCCGTCAGCGATTGAGTGAGCCCCCGACCACGCCAGCGAGGCGAAGAGTACGCATGCGCCTACAACGACGGTTAATGCCGCCTGGAGGAAGAGTTCGTTGTATGCGCCGCCCATGGCGTGGCTGCCGCCGAAAAGCGCCGTATGGGCTGCTAAGGAGGCGAGCAAGCCTCCTGCCAGCGCGCCCGGAACCTTCCGTAAGGCCACGGTGGTCTTTTCTAGGCACGGCCGCGGGGAGACCTTGGGCCAAGTCGTACTGCGCGGCAAAGACGAGAGACCTATGACGGCACTCTTCGTGGGTGACAGCTGCGCTTTCTCAGCGGGCGATTTTCGAAAACCGTTCCGTTTCCGAAGCCCGAGCCCGGTCCGCCAAA
>DATAPM010000275.1:0-2158 GCA_036265225.1 Vulcanimicrobiaceae bacterium | reverse complement strand
CCGGTTTTTGAGAGTCGGATGAAATAAGGGTGCGGCGCGAGCGGACCATTCGTCGTGACGGTCCAGCCAATGACCGAGCGCTGGTAGTCATCGGCGACGCCGAGGAAAATCTGCGCAGATAACGTGTCGCCGTTCACCTGTGCAATGTGGGCTGCAGCGACAAGACCCGCGATTTCCGCAGCGATCGTTGAAGGCGAATAGCCGCCCTGCTCCTCCCAACGATCGACGCCGAATGCGGGGCCATGCGCGATCAGGAAACCGGCGGCTGGCTTGATACCGTTCTGGTAGAGGCTCGCGTCCGTCATGCCAAGTTGGTCGGCCATCAGGATCGCGAAGGCGGTTTCGTCGAGTTGGGTGTTAAACGAGTCGGGAGCCGGCTTGCCGTTCACGAGGCTGTTGCGTGGCATTGAACCATCGGCGAGTTGCTGCCGGCTGAAGAGGAACGTGACGGCATCGCGGGCCGTGGCGAGATCTCCGGCGACCAAGAGCGCGGTAGACGCCGCATAAAGGTCACGGGCAAAGACCTCACGCTGGGAACCGAAGAACGTATTGATGGGGTCTCCGGCCGAGATTGCCTGTCCCCAGGGCGCGGCGAGGCTGGCGACGATGGCGCCTGGGAAGGTCTTATCTTCCGCGGCCTTGATGACGTTCGCACTCAGGTAGTAGATGTCACGCAATGTCTTCATGCGCTTGTTGCTGATGCCTGGGAGCGAAGACGGCGGGGCTGCCAGCGAATCGTCGTACGCCGCCCAGCCGACTTCATACGCCTTGCGCGCCGCCGGGAACCCGGCCGCGAGCGAGTCTTCCACTGCATTCACCGCTTCTGCTTGGCTCGAACCGAAGCCAAGCGCGAGCGTAAAGGTGCGATCGTGTGGCACAGGAACAAGGGCCGTTTCGACGACGTTGCCTGCGTTCGCCTGCGTAAACGCTGTCGTGAGCGTATGGACAGAATCGAGCTGCACGAACCCGTCGCTCGCCACACCCGCGAAGCCCGCCGTCACGGCGCCAAACGGCGTCGAGGCGTCCAACGCCATGTAGACGGGTTGCGCGTAGTCGCGATTGCTCGCGTTCGTCGCCGTCACGGGATCAAACGCCACGAGAATGGGATGACCGGTGGAAGTGTCGATGACGGCCCAATCAGCACCGCCGTTGTCCGCGCCACCGCCCCCGTTTCCGTTGACGGATGGATCGATGCGCACATAAAGCTGGAGCCCGCCGACGTGTGGGTCGAAAGTGACCCGGCTAAGCAGCGTGTTACGGCTCGGGTCAGTCACGTATTCGGTGACGATTTGATACTTGCCGCTCTTCGCTGTCGTCGTAACACGGCATTCCATACCGCCTGGATCGAGCGCCTGCGCGGTATAGGTCATGTCGCGGGTCTGCAGATCGGTGAAGGTTGAGCCATCGGTAACCATGTACTGAAGCGTTTCGACGTTCGTGTTATCTACTGTCGGGTAGTAGACGTCGCTCAACACACCGTTCGCGACCGTGTACCAGACCTTGGACGTTGTGTTCCGTGCGGTCCCAAGGCAGTCCTTTCGAGCAAGGCCGAAGTGCGAGAGCGCTCCGGGACCATCTGCCGCCGCTCCTTGAGCAAATGCGCCGTCAGCCAAAATGACACTCGCAGCGACAACCAATGCTGCGGCAGCAACCTGGCAGCTGTGTCGAAACACGCGAGGTGCGCTCGTCCGCCGCTCGCATGCACCCGACCATCCTTTCAGTGGGATCATGACACCCTCCCTTCGCCGCGGAAAAATCGGCTGGGGGGAATGACGGCGAGACCGTCCCTCCCCAGTCGCCGTGAGAATTTTAGGCCGCATGGCCCACGTTGTGTAGTGGCGTCGCAAGTTGACCGCTCGCCATGAAAGGGGAGCTTCGAGCCCACGCAATTCGTTCAGCGCACGCCTGCTGCCAACCATGGGCGCGTGCCTACCTCGAACATCGCACTCCGAACGAAGAAACGAAGCGCGTCGCTGTTCAGATGGCGTTCTTCGTACGTCGACGAGTACCAAGTGCTTCGTTTCCTGGTGCTAGGAATCTCGTACGAAGCGCTGCGTTCAGGAATGGACCCGCGCTCTCGGGCCGAGAACGGACGCCTAGTTCCGTGTCGTCAAGAGAGTGCTTAGCGTACGCGCCCCACGCTGTCCTTGGTCCTGAT
>DATAPM010000274.1:0-7975 GCA_036265225.1 Vulcanimicrobiaceae bacterium | reverse complement strand
CGATATCGACTGAGGTGACGCTGCCGGCGGAGCCGACCGTATCGCAAAGCCAAGCAGTCATGCTGGCCGTTACCGCCGCCGAGATCGAGCAGCGATGCCCTCCATACGCGGGTCGAGATCTTCGACATCAGGTCGAGCCGTTCGTATTCGGTGAAGCCGTTACGTCCCGACGATGGTGAAGTTAAAACGCGAATCTTCCGGTGTCTGGTCTTTGGCTTGAAAGAGCTCGATCGTATATGTCGAGTGCGGGCGGCATACCCGCGGAAGGGCGATCACCGTAACGTGTCTCATGCTGCTGGTCACCGTCATGGCGCCACAGAGATTGAAGGTGTTCGCCGCAAAGCTAATGTCGTAGACTCCGGTACCGCTATGCGCGACGGTAAAGCCGCTCCCTACGATAATGTCACCGGCGGGTCCGATGATTCCGCCAATGGCCTTGGTCGACAGCGAGGGCGGCGACATATAGCGATAGAAACCGTTTGCCGAGGCGGGCCCCACGAGCGCAATTGCAAGGGCGGCCCCAAAGATGAAGTAGTTCTTCATGCGTTGATTTTCAAACGCCGGAGCTAGACTCCTTGGCGCCGGCGTCGTCCGCGATCAGCGCGGCGTAGGTGCGGCTCGAATCGGTCGGCTTGCGCGTCAACGCGGGATCGGTATCGAGATCGATGTGGTACAAGCCGAAGTCGCTCCCGTCGTCGAACGGCAAACCCCACTCGCGGTTCGAAGTAATGCTCCAGCACAGGTATGCGTCGACCGGGGCACCGCGCGCCACGGCCTTGCGCACTTGTACGACATGCTCCGAAATATAATCGGGACGCCCGACGTCGGCAGCCTTGGCGACGCAGCCGTTTTCGATAACGATGATCGGCTTGCCGGGAAACTCGCGCGCCGCCTCGAGCAAGATCATGTTCAGCGCATCGGGCCACACCGGCGCATTGGCATAGTGAAAGTCGGACGCAGCCGTGAGGCGATGTAGATCGCGCGGCCAGAATGACGGAACGCCCCAGTAGTAGTCGAGCCCGACATAATCGAGCGTGCCGGCACACTCGGGCGGGCAGAGAAAGGCCGGGAGCTTACCGGCCATCCCGAGGTTCCACCAGTTCGTCCCGAGCAGCGTCGTAAAGATCGCCAAGCTTTTGCGTATCTGAAAAAAGCCGTGGAAAAACGACGATCGCGTGGCATCCAATCGCTGCTCGCCCTGCACCGTAACGAACTCCACGCACTCCGGATCGCCGAAAATTAACTCTGCCACACGCCGCGCGATCTCGGGCTCGATCCCTTCGTACGTTTGTGTGTCTTGTCGGAGGGTGACCGTGCACAGCCCTTCCACACCCGGATGAATGCCGACCCGCAGCTTACCGCGCTTGCGAATCCGGTCGATCGATCGATCCATATCCGGTACCGCGCGCGCGTCGTCCGCTTCCGCTTCTTCCCGGCGTCCGACGTGCGCCACCGTCTTACGGTTAAATGCGTTTGGAATCTCCGGATGTTCCCGGCGCAGTTGCCGAATCGCTCGATCGACGATGTTGAGCAGCGTACGGCTGCCCAGCGCCATGGCAGCAGCAAAGTACTGCGGGGGCCCCGGCAACAGCGAGAGTGTAAGCGCGTCGCCGGAATACCGGCGAAGCGTTACGTCGTCGTCGAAGATCGCGTCGACCTTGTCGCCTCGTAACGCCTCGACGGCATCCCCCATCGATTTGACGAAAACGACGCTCGCGGCGGGAAAAGAGCCGCCGACGATCTTTGCCGGCAGCGTGCCGGAAACGACGGCGATGCGGCCGCGCCACTCCTCCAGGTTTTCGGGAAGCGCGAAGGCGCTTGCATGCAGCGCGGCGAGGGCCGCCCGCCAATAGGGCTCTGAAAAGAACGTGTGATCTTGACGCTCGAGCGTCATCGTCAGTTGAGCGATCGTACAGTCTACGCGTCCGCCCTCGTTGAGTCGCGATTGCGCGATGCGCTCCGCCTGCCGCTTAGCCGCCTGCGGTGACTGCAGGTGCGTGGCGTTGCGATCGACCCAGCGCTGCAGCCAGCGCGGCAACCCCAACACTAACGGATTGGCCCCGACGCGGGCGGTCGGTCTAATCGCGCGAATGGCCGATCGTGCATCGGCATGCGCCCGAAAGAGATTGGGGATAAGCCGCAACACGTCGTCCATTTGCGCGTCGCCGCTTTGGTATGGTGGCTGTCCGGGCGGCATGGCGTAGGTGCGCATCCAGAAACCTTTGATCCAGCCGTAGACCAACTGATTTGGTTCGTTAACTGTAACGTAATCGTCGATCAGATCGCCGAGCCGCGTCGCAACCTCTCTTGCATACGCGGTCACGAGGCCCGGAAAGCCGTCATCGAGCGGGCCGGCGCCACTCCCCGCGGCCTGCACGTGCAGCGGCCAAACGTTGTGCACCAGCGTTACGATCGATACCATCCCGGCATCGCGGATTGCCTGCAGGACATCGCGATAATGCCCGAACGCCTCGTCGCTCCACACGCTTGGCTGCGGCTCGAGCCGCGCCCACGACAGCGAGAGTCGAAATGCGGTGCAGCCTAACCCACGCGCGAGCTCGACGTCTTCACGGTAGCGATTCCAAAAATCGGTCGCCTTGCCGCGAGCGACGATTCCGCGCACCCGTTCCCAAACGTCGCGTATTTCGTCGTGCCCGTCATACGCCTCGCACTGATGGTCGGCGGTCGCGACGCCGAAGCGCAGACTGCTAACGGGCGCCGGTCACCTGGACGATGCTGCTAGCCGTTTGCGAAAAATGCGTGGTAAACCACTGGTTCCCGCCGGCGTCCAGAGCGAGACTGTCGGGGTCGAACGGCAGCTCATACACGACCTGCTTGCCGTGCGTGTCGACGTGCCAGAGCGCTCCGTACACTGCGAGCGGGTCGCCGCCGGTCATCCAAAGACCGCTCGCTGCCGCCGCCAGCCCGCTAGGATATGCCGGCGCCGAAAGACCTTTGTGTGTAATGCGAATCAGGTGAACTTTGCCGCGCAGCGTTCCGAGAAAGTTAGCTCCCGAAATGTGGCGTCCGAAGTCGAGCGTGGTGAACCACGGGTCGCCGTCGGGCCCCATCACGATGGACTTCGCTGCGACGTTCGGGCAACAGGGCTCGAAAATCGCGTGCATGTTAACGGAGGTGCGGCGTAGGCCGCCGCCTGCGGCGCGGCGCTCGATGAGTTCGGCTCTGCGATGTCCGTTCTGAGCCACAAAGAACAGGTTGCCCTGCGAATCGGCGGTCAGCGCGCCGAAGGGCGACATGGTCACGGGCAGCAGCTGCGCCTCGATTGTGCCTTGCGACAGGTGCGCCAGCAGCGGCTGCGAGCCAAATCCAACGACCCACGGCTCGCCGTTAGGGCCGAAGGCAATGCCGGTCGATTTACTGTTCGTATACTGCGGCGCACTGTATTCCGTGATCGTGCCATCTGGTGTAATCTTGCCAAGTGCAACGCCGCTGTTGTCGGAGAACCACATGTTGCCGTCCGCGCCCGCTATGATCGAATACGGTTTCGCACCGGCGAGCAGGCCGCTGGTAAACTCGGTAACGGTTCCGTTCGTCGCGATGCGACCGATCGCAGGCGTCTCGAAATCGGTAAACCACATGTCACCTGTGGGGCCTGCCGCGAGGTCGACTGCGGCGGCGCCCGCTAAAAAGCCAGGCGTTTGACCGGCCGTATACACGGTGAACGTCAGCGAGCCCGTCCGCTTGGTAGACGGGCCGGCGAGTTGCGAACCTTGCGGCGCCGAGGTACCGCTCTGCCCCGCGCAGGCTGCAGCAAAAAGCAGTGCGAGGAGCGTTGCAAACTTTCGAGTTAACGTCAATGGTCGCATTGGCGCAGCATCCGACGAGCAGGCGGTAGTTCCTTCTAAAGGCGCGCATGAGTTCGCGTTGCGGTTGCCAATAAAACGGCATATGAAGTCTGCAGTATATTCCGCTCTCATTGCCGCACTCGCGGTATTGGCTGGTTGCTCGGGTGGAACGTCGACTCAACGGGCGATCCCGCAGACAGGGATGGCGGCGTCGGCCCCGGGGTCATTCGAACGTCCGAACTCTTCCGGGTTCAGCGAGCTCTTCAATCTCGATTATTCCCACGGCGCCATCAGCGTTTTCTCAATTCAAAACGGCAAAGCGACGCAAACCAAACGCTTCAAACCCGGAAACGGGCTCGCGCAAGGCCTCGCGTCGGATTCACGAGGGCTCATTTACACGACCATCACCAAGTCGAGCCGCAAACCGTGCGCCGCGTGCGTGGAAGTCTTTGACGACACCGGCACGCTGGTGAAGCGACTCGATGCGCCGGTGCTTTCGGACGCCTCGGGTGCGCCGTACCTGACCGACATTTCCGTCGACGCCCACGACAACGTGTACGTCAGCGATTACGGTCAGCAAGCCGTCTACTTCTTCCCCAAGGGAAAGCTGCCCAAGGGCGGCCCGACGGTCGTGGTACGGAACTCGCAGAACGCCGCTTCGGTCGCTGCGACACCGGACGGAGCCAACGTTTTGGTCTCGGGCGGATGCGGGTTTGCCAGCGTGCGGCCGTACGCGCGCGCCGGGCACGGCGCGTACACGCCGGGCGCATGCTTCGGCATCGGTACGATCGCGCTCATCGGCGGAGCCGCCGACAATCTGGAAGAGGTGATGACGCCGGTCGACGGGGCGCGCGGGCTCGTTTCGATTTCGTCGCCGAGCGGCGGCGCGAACTTCCAAGTCCCCGACCGCGAGGCGTCGGTCAGCGGGATCGCGTTTAACAGCGACGCTTCGGTCGCTTACATAGCCGATCACAACAAAGAATGCGTCTACACCTTCGCGCGGCCGGAGAACGGGTGGCTCTCCGGCGATAAGCCGAAATTGCTGGCGACGTACAAGGGGTTCAAGAACCTCGACATCATCGCGGTGCCACAGTGAGGGAGCAAATGCCGGCATACGTCATCGTCAACGTCGATACGAAGCACCCGCAAGAGTACGAGACCTATAAAGCAATGGCGCAGAAAACCGTCGCGCAATACGGCGGACGTTATCTCGCCCGCGGCGGGGAGATGAAGGTGATGGAGGGTTCGTGGGAGCCGACGCGGATCGTCATCCTCGAGTTTCCTTCGTACGAGAAGGCTCACGAGTGGTGGCACTCGGTAGAGTACGCTCCGGCAAAGGAGCTGCGCCAACGGCTGAGCGCCACCGATCTCCTGATCGTGGAGGGTTACGCGCCTCCGCGTTGAGGGAGCCCTCTACACCACCGGGCGCGTCGGCAGGACCGCGATCGGCTGCTCTTCGATCTCGTAAAACGTCTGAACGATCGGCACCGATGCGAGTTTTTGCGTCGCGTCCTGCACGGGATCTTGCTGCTCGACCGGCGCCAATTCCGCGATCAACGCGGCGTACGTCTCTTGGAGCGGCTGTTCCGGAAAAGGCGAGTATCCGGAGGCAAAACCGTCGATCCATCGCGTGATCGCACCCATCGTCGCGCGATAACGGATCCAGCGGTGCGCCTTCCAACCTGGCGGCTCCGGCGTGCCCGTCGCAAACGCGTCGACGAGTTTCATTCCGGCCGCGAGACCCAAGCCGTCCATCGCCTCGATCGTTGCCGGCGGCATGTTGAGATTCAGACCACCCTGGTCGTCGGAGAGCCGAATCGCGACGATGCGGCTTGCATTGCCGGGAAGCCCGGCAAGCGCCACGTCCTGCCAGGTTCGCGACGCGTCGAGAATCGACGACGCAAACGCCAAGACTTTGCCCCGCGAGTCTCCGCAATCTAGTCGATCCCAGGGATTGACCGTTCCACGGGGCTTCTCGCTCTCCATGAAAACGGCATCGGACGCGTAGACCGCAAGATGCGGTTCGGCTAAACGCGCGTACAGCGCGGTGCCGTCGGTTGTCTCAGCGGCAGGTGCTCCATGCAGCAAGTCGATGGCAAACGTCGGCCGATGCGGCAACGGACAGTCGAAGAAGTGAATCGGGAAGTTGCTCGTAAGGCCGCCGTCGGAGAACCAAAGCCGCTGCATTTGGCCGGTCGCGTCGCATGCATAGAGCGGCAAGGCGCAAAACAGGACCGGAAACGACATGCTGAGGCGCGTGGCAACGACGATCGGCAGCTTGTCGGCGGCGGGAAAGCGATAGTAGGTGTCCGTCTCGGTCTTGCCAATCTGGGTTTCCTTGCCGTTGAGAACCATGTGCTCGATGGTCGTTACCGAAAAATATTTGTCGAGATCTTCTCTGCGGAAGTAAATCGAGGGTCGCAATGCTCCATCGTCGTCTAAGTCCGTTGCCGCATCGGGGGTTAGGCTGATCGGATCCTTTGGGTCGAACGGGAGCGCGAGCGGCCTACCCAGTGTCAGACACGTGGTGACCATGCGGAAGTCGATCCCGTGCTCGTCGGCCGAGTGATTGTGCCATGCCGGATCTTGCGCGCTCCACAGATCGCCAAACGTGAGCGGTTGGGCTGCAGGACGCCCCGCCGTCTGCGCGATAAACGCTTCCAGCCAGTTAAACAGCGGCGGGACATCTTTTGCCTCGAGCGCGGTGACGTCGGGACAGGATGCAAGTTTGGCGTCCCGCTCGCGAGCGTACCCGTGGCACCAGCCGAAGCTATTGCGATCCAGCACCACAACGATTTCGATTGCGACGCGGATCGCGATGAAGACCAGCGCAGCGATGAAGCCGACGACCACTGCGACCAAAAGGTAGCGCCAGAGCGTCTGCGGCGTCGGCTCCGAGGCTGCCGCAACGATTAGGCCAAAAACCACCCCGCTGCTTATAAGCGGAATCCAAAAGTATTGGGCGACCAGTTCGCCGACCAGCTGCGCGGCCTTGGTCGCAAAGGATGCGTTCCCGATTGGGATCAAGGCGAGCTTCAGAAGTCTGCGTGCCTGCCGATCGGCAGCGAATAGAGCGAGCAAATTCCCCGGACGCCCAAGAAAACCCGGGAGCTTTGCAAGCTGGACGTAGCCGTCGCCCGACCCGTTGCGTCGCCGGTACTCGGCGGCTGCCGTAATCGCCGCCGCGATCGCACCAACCGACGTGCCCCCAATGCTCTTGATCACGTACGACGTCGCCAGCCTGCAGATCGCCGACGGATAGACGACGCCACTGGTAATTCCGCCCTTCATCACGACATCGCAGAGCCTGCGAATGCCCGGTGCGGTAAAATCGTCAGCCGAAAACGCCATTAGCCCCCCTGTTGTGCCAACCGTATCGCAGTGACAAAACGCTCGCCGTAGCGCTCCAGTTTGGCATCTCCGACGCCGCCAATCTGCCGGAATGCGGCAAGCGTGGCCGGCTTTTCAGAGGCAAGCTCGCGCAGCGTGGCATCGGAGAAGATTACAAAGGCGGGAACGTCTTGCGCGTCGGCCATCTCTTTACGGAGGAGGCGCAGTACCTCGAAGAGGCGTTCGTCCGCACTCGCGACGGCAGTCGCCGCTGTCCGGCCCCGTGTTTTCTTCACCTTTTCGACGACCCGCGGCTTTGAAAAAGTGAAGGTACGGCGCTCGTTGAGCGCACGCCGCCCTTCATCAGTCAACAGCAGCGTTCGGTATTGCGGGTCTTCTTCAAGGCAGCCGCCACGCAGCAGCTCCGAGATCAGCGCCAACCATTCGTTCTTTGCGAACTCGCTGCCAATGCCGAAAGTCGAGAGCCGCTCGTGCCCGCGGTCGCGGACTTTTTCCGTGACCTTGCCCGTCAGCACGTCGACGATGTGCAGCGCGCCACTCGAGAAGCCACTGTGCTCGCGCATGCGGTAGACGCACGAGAGCAGCTTTTGTGCGGCGAGCGTGCCGTCGACACGGTCCGCCGGGTGCAGGCAGTTGTCGCAGTTCCCGCAATCATCCGGCACCTCGGTCTCGCCGAAGTAGCGCAACAGATAGGCGCGCCTGCACTGCGGCAGCGCGGCAAAGTCGAGCATCTGGCCAAGGAGACGCCCTGCGCGCTGGCGCTCGGCCGCATCGGGAATCTGCCGGATGAAGTGACGCTGTTTGGCGGCGTCGCCTTC
>DATAPM010000273.1:0-3384 GCA_036265225.1 Vulcanimicrobiaceae bacterium | reverse complement strand
CTAAGCTGCGCGACGATCGCCTCGCGGCGCTGCGCCGATAGAGAATCGCCGGCCGCGAGCGCGGTTAGATAGTCGGTAAGCGCGAAGTGCTCGACCGGCGCGAGAAACGCGGATAGATCGTTCGGACGATTGTGCACTCGGTGGTAGTACCACGCGGCCGCCGCTTCCGTCGGAAGAAACAGCACGTATGGCCAGTCGTTGCCGCCGACGTTGGCGTCGTCCCAGAGCAAATCGACATTGAGTGCCGACGACATCAGCACGATGCCGTTCAGGTCAATCGCCTGCCCGAAGCCATTCTCCAGAAGCCGCGCGAGCGCGGCGGAGCGAACCGTGCCGTAGCTTTCGCCGAAGAGATACTTCGGTGAGTTCCAGCGCGAGTATGCAGAGAGATAGAGCCGGATGAACTGCGCGAAGGCCGCTGCGTCCGCATCGACGCCGTACGCGTCGGAGGATTTACCGCCGGGCAGCAGCCGGCTGAAGCCGGTTCCAGGCGCGTCGACGTAGACTTCGTCAGTGACGTCCAGGAGCGAGTACTCGTTGTTGACCACGCGATAGGGGGCGGAAACGCTCTGACCGGGCGGCGGCACGAGCACGCGAACCGGGCCGAACGCCGCCATCCGCTGCCAAACGCTCGAACCACCGGGACCGCCGTTGTAGAAGAAGGTTACCGGCCGCGCCGAGGCGTCCGCGCCGTCCTTCGTGTAGGCTGTGTAAAACATCGAGATGTCCGGCTGACTCTTGGCGTTCTTCAGCACGATCGTACCGGCCCGAGCCGTGTACGGAATATCGGTGCCTCCGAGCCGGAGGACGTGATGCGTCGTCGAGAGTGGCGGCGTCATCGCAGCGAGCACAACGGCTGCAAGAATCATCTCTCCGCCTTCGTTTCCTGGGCGCGTCGCCCATGCAAGGAATATCGAAACAAGCGAGCTTGTGCGCTAGTAGAGTGGACATGACAGCATCGGATTTCCGGATGTCGCCGCTTCGCCTCGCCAGAACGGCCGGCGTCTTCTACGTGGTGACCATTCTCGCCGGGCTCTTTGCCGAGATCGGCGTTCGGGGACGGCTGATCGTGCCGAACGACGCGGCTGCTACGGCCCAAAATATTCTTGCGTCGGAGACGTTGTTTCGGCTCGGGTTCGCCGCCGATCTCGTCGGCGGGGCGGCCTACGTCGTCGTGACGCTGCTGCTCTACGAGCTCCTCAAACCGGTGAGTCGTCCGGTCGCGCTGCTCTCGGTGCTCTTCAGTCTCGCCGGATCGGCGATCGGCGCGACGAGCGCCGTCGCGCACATCGCTCCGCTCTTGCTCCTCAAAGGCGCGACCTACCTCAACGTCTTTAGCGGACCTCAGCTCCAAGCGATGGCGCTGTTTTTGCTCAAGCTCCACCAACAAGGCTTACTCGTCGCCTTGATCTTTTTCGGCTGCTATTGCTTGCTGCTGGGCTGGCTGATCTTCAAATCGACATTCATGCCGCGAACCGTCGGCGTGCTGATCGCCATCTCCGGCGCGGCGCTGCTGGCGAACAGCTTCGGACTCTTCGTCGCTCCGCCGATCGGCAACGCGGTCAACACGTACGTGCTGGCGCTCGACGGTCTGGGCGAGATCGCCCTCACCGTGTGGCTGCTCGTCATGGGCGTCAACGTCGCCAAATGGGAGGCGCTGGCGAACGGGTCTCGTTAGTGGCTACGGACTGGTTTTCGCCATCGAGTCGGAGACGAGGTTGAACGTCGTCTGGTAGGTCGTTTTCGAAATGCCGATGATCCCGCTGTGCTGCTCCTCGATGGCATATTCGTCGATCGACGTGGGGAGCAGCCTATCGGCCGCGTATTCGAGTTTGGTCTGGCTGTTGACGGTAATCGAACCCGTCGAGTTGTCATCGACGTGCCGCGTTTCGTCGATCTTCAGGAGCCCGTTCACGTTGCTCGTCACGGTGTAATCGGCGGTAACCTTCGTCTTGTCTTTGGTCACTGAGATCGACCAGTGCTGCTTGGCGTCGAGCATGTTTGGATCGTAGAAGTTTGCGCCAAGAAAACGCAGGAGCGTGTACTCCTCGCCGTTGACCTGCTTGCCCGGATCGCAGACGATCGTCGTGTTACCGTAGACGGCGCAGGTTGCCGCCGCCGCTCGGCGCGGGCCGGTCCCTTGCTCGCTGATGACGACGACCAGTCCGCGATCGGGCGCTTCGCGCAGGACGTCGAGGGTCACCGTGCCGTGATCGTCGAGCTTCGTGCTGAAGGAGCGGTTCCCGGACGAACCGGGCTCGCTGGTGACGGAGCCGTTCTGAGACGACTCGTAATTAAACGAGTAGACGAGATGCCGCAGCGGAGGCGCATCGGCGCGGGCGGCGGCCGCGCTCAAGGCCGAGGTCAGGCTTAGCGATGCCAACGCGAAGAAAAGGCCACGCATAGCTACGGGATTTTAGTTCATGGCCGGAAGAGCGTTGCCTGCCGTCTCACCGCCCGCGCGAACCGGGCACTCCATCCCGCATGCCGTCGCGCACGATTCTCGTTGCCGAAGACGACGCCGCGACTCGAGAGCTGCTGATGCACCATCTCGAGCGCGAAGGCTTCACCGTCAGCGGCGTCGGCGACGGTCACGCCGCGCTGCGCCGCGCTCGCGGAGCGGCCGACGTGCTGGTGCTCGACGTCGCGCTGCCGGGCATCGACGGATATGACGTGGCGCGAACGTTGCGGCGCGAGGGGCGCAGCATACCGATCGTCATGGTGACCGCGCGATGCGAGGAAATCGATCGCGTCCTGGCTTTCGAACTCGGCGCCGATGACTATCTGGCCAAGCCGTTCTCGCCGCGCGAGCTGGTCGTGCGGGTCAAGGCGATCCTGCGCCGCTGCGGCAGGCCCGTTCCCGAGCCGGGGCCGGTGCTGCGGTTCGGGCGCCTCGAGATCGACGAGGCGGCACGCGAAGCGCGCGTCGACGGCAACGACGTCAAACTCAAGCCACGTGAGTTCGCACTGCTGGTCGAACTGGCCGGCAACGCCGGCATCGCGCTTTCGCGCGATTGGCTGTTGCAGCGCGTCTGGGGCTTCGATTTCAACGGCGACGAACGCACGATCGACGTGCACGTGCACCGGCTGCGCGCCAAGATCGAAGACCCGTGGCACCTCCCGCCGCTCGTGCGAACGGTCCATGGATTTGGATATAAGTTCTTGCGACCCTAACCGCGAGCGGCTGGCCGGCGTTCTCGCTACCGTCGGGCACGAGCTTCGTACGCCGCTGACCTCGATACGCGGCTACGTCGAAACGCTGCTCGGTGGGGAGCTCGACCCTTCGACGGCGCGACGCTTTCTCGAGACCGTGCGGCGCGAGACGCTGCGGCTGGGACGCCTGATCGACGGAATGCTCGAGTTTTCGTTGCTCGATCTCTCGGC
>DATAPM010000272.1:0-5366 GCA_036265225.1 Vulcanimicrobiaceae bacterium | reverse complement strand
CACTGCCCGCGCGCACGAATTCGGTTACGAGCTGGTCGCTACACTGCGTCTCGGTTCCGTGCGATCCGTTGCGAATCAACAGAATGCGCGCGTTGGGCAGATATGGCAACGCATCTTGCGCGAACTTCGCCGGACTCGTGGGATCGTCGCTGCCGGAGATCATCAGCATCGGCGCTTCGCTGCGCACCGGCTCGCCAAACGCTGCCGAGACGGGATGCACGTCCCAGATGCGGCAGGCTCGCTGCTGCGCTCGGACGCGAAGAGCTCCTTCAAACGAGTGTGCGCTCGTGTTCCGGATGGCGCTCTCAGTAATGAACGGGTTATCCTCGGCGCATGTCACCGATAGGTTCAGGCCTTCGGCAAGAAGCGTCGCGAAACCGCGGCTCACGACGTCGACCATCGTCGCCAGTGGCATATAGTTGCCGCGATAGGCTCGATCGATAATGAAGGGCGCATACCTTGCGTTCTCGGGATAGTAAAGCAGCTGGCGAAGCCTGTCGGTAAAGACCTCTTTCGAAAGACGCACGACGGTAGTGCGTTTGGTGGTCGCGTTTCGGAGGGGCGCGCTGAGATCTCCCTTGTCGAAGCGCCGCACGAGCGCGTCGAAGTGGCTTCCCAGCGACGGAAAGTTTCGGTTGCAGTCCGTGTCCGAGTTACATTCGGCGATCAGCCGGTCCATTGAGAGCTGCGCGCCCGCGGCATCCTGCAACGGGATGATGATAAAGTGCGGCGGTGCGACGCCAATCAGCACCAGGCTTTCTACGCTGGTCGGATGGCGCCGCGCATAATCCAGGAAGAGGGTCGTCCCGTACGATCCACCATTGAGCACGAGTTTGGAATATCCGAGGGCGGCGCGTACGTCGTCTAAGTCGTCCGCGGCTATGGACGTAGCGTAGAGGCTCAGGTCGGCGCGGGTTGAGAGCTGCGCGCGGCACCGTCGCACGAGCGAATCCGGCCAAAGCTGGCGGAAATAGAACTGCGGACTGTCGGCCGGCGCGAAGTTGCAGGGCTGCGGCGCCGATTCGCCCGTCCCGCGATTGTCGACCAGCAAGATGTCGTACCGGTCGTGCAGCGCCTGGAAATACCGGAAAAAGAGACCGTCGGCGATCGCTGCGGCCGTGACCGTGGACGACGCTCCCGGACCGCCTGGGTTAAAGGCGACGGCGCGTCCGGACGGATGCTCTGCCTTGATGACGACAAATTTGAGCGCGATAACGCGCCCCGATCGAGCAGTGCGATCCTCGTAAACGGTGTAAGTGCCACAGCTCCCGCCGAGCCTGGCCTTACCAATGCTGCACGCGGTGGCATGGAGCTGACCGGCGAGCAGAGCAACTGCCAACATGAAGAGATCTTAGCGCAGACGCCGCGCAGACCCATCAAGTCGGGGTCAAGATGCCATCAAAAGTGCGAAACGCGCAACGGCGGGCCGCCGCCCAGGGCGGAGGTCGCCGCTGCTATCGACCTATGCCGTCATACCGGCTGTGTCGACATACGAACCGGATATCCATGGTACGTCGACCGGCTGCCAAATGCGGCTGGCCGACCCCGAAGTCGAATACGTCAGGATGAAGCCGCGGCATCCGGTAAAGAGAACGTGATCTATAGCTTTAGAGGAGATCCAGACGGCAGTGAGCCGACGGCCGATTTAACTGAAAGCGGCGGGTATCTTTACTGTACGACGCCCGGTGGAGGAGCTCACGCCCGCGGGTCGATTTTTCAAATCAGCTACAACGGCGACGAGCGCGTCCTTTACTCGTTTGGAAGTCGCCCGAACGACGGCGATGGATCGGGGGCCGGCATCCGCGTTCGGAGGTGCGTTCTACGGCGTAACTGGCGGCGGCGACCCCAAGCAGGCCGGCGACATTTTTGGTGTTGCCACCTCCGGCAAGGAGCGTGTGCTCCACGAGTTCGGGCGCGGGCGCGACGGCAACTTTCCGACTGGAATGCCGATCGTGGCGGGGAAAACGTTGTTCGGGACGACTCAGTATGGCGGCGAAGCAAACTAGGGGGCTGTATTCAGTCTGACACTGTAACCTACATTGCCGACGAAGCAAAACATTTGGTGGACGCAGTCGAGCGCTACTTCATGTTGTGCGCAAGGTTCGCGCGCAAACTGCCACCGACGCTACCGATGAAGTCATCGATCAGCCAGCCTTGCGCCGTCTTTATGACGACCACGGTCACGTGACCGCTCCCCGGTGTTCTCCCGTAGTGGATCGTTACAGACACCTTCGCGCGGTCGCCACTGATGCCGGCGGCACCCACGTTCACCGAGGACGCTGGAATCTGCGCATCCTCGAACGGCTGGGCCTCGAGCACTTCTTCCTTGTTCTTCCGCTCGAAGGGGCCGATCTGACTAACTAAGCTGTAGAGTGACGGCGTGAGGTAGGGCTTCGCGCCGCTGATGTGGTCGATCCAGCTCTGCGGGTACTTCACCGACAAATCCCAGTTGTAAAAGGCGCGAACGACCGCTTCAGGAGTGGTCGCCGCGGCCACGGGTGACGCGCAGGGCACGAGAAACGCAAGAACTGCGAGAAACACAAAAGGGCGTAGCATACTCTACGCGCTTCGACGCTGGCACTCGCTTGACCCGCGCACGAATTGCCCCGCATGAAGCGACGCGCCGAGCGTCGTAGAGGCGGCGGTGCGCTTCACCCTCGACATCGCGCGTGCTTCCTTCGACTCGACGACGTTTTCGCGCGGAATGGACTACGCGCGCAGCGGTCGAGTCGTGCGGCTCGACGTTGCCAGAAACGATCGAATCGCGGCGTCAGTCCGCGGGACGTCGGCGATCCCCTATGAGGTTGCGATCGATTGGCGCGAAGGCCAGCGCCGGCTGCACAGCATCTGCGATTGTCCCGTCGGCCGGAACTGCAAGCATGGAGCAGCGGCCGCAATCCTCGCCGCCGAGGGCGGCATGCGCGACGCCGCTGACGGGGCCGTCGATAGCTGGCTGCAAGCGATCACGACGCGGCGTTTCGAAGGCACCGAGCCGCGTCGCGAGCACGTGCTCTACCTGCTCGACGTTCGCGAATCGTACTATGTTCCGCGCGTCGAGGTGACTGCACGTGTTGTAACATTGCTAAAAAACGGTGAACGCTCGATGGGCCGTGTGATCGATTTTTCCAACCTCGCGCAAGGCACTGGACGTTACGCAACCCCGATCGATCGCACTATCGGAAGGCTCGCGAGCGTGTGCGGGTTGACGAGCCTCGGCACGCTCAATCCGAAATTATTCGCGACGCTGCTCGATTTGCTGCTCGAAACCGGCCGCGTACACTGGCACTCGACGCAACACCCGCCGCTGCGGCGTGTGGACGTACGCGAGGCAAAGTTCGTTTGGCAGCTCGATCCGTCCGACGGGCGGCAACGGCCGGGAATCGAAGGCCGAAAGGAGGCACGCTTACTGCCGAGCGATCCGCTCTGGTACGCCGATCCCGATAACGATACCGCCGGGACGATCGATCTGGGCATCGCCGGAGAGCTGGCGAGCGCGCTCGCGCTCGCACCTTCCTTCAACTCAGCGCAGGCGCGGCGCGCCCATACGATGTGGCATCGTATTCCGATCGCGCACGCCGTTCCGCCGCCTCAGTCGGACACACCGCTTCGTGTCGTCGAACGCGATCCCGTGGTACGTTTGGCGCTGCGCGGTTTTCCAGCGATTGCGGAGCTGACGTTCGCCTACGGAGACACGATCGTGCGTCCTGACGACATTACGTTCGAGTTACGGGATACGAACGAACAAGGGGTCGCGATGGTGTGGCCGCGACGGCTCGCGTTCGAAGCGGGCGCGAGGGCGACCTTGGCCGAGTGCGGTTTGCAGCCGGCCGCATGGCCACGCGGGCAGTTCACTGCTTCGGAACGATCGTGGGTGCGGTTTCTCGACGCTACCGTTCCAACGTTGCGCGAGCGTGGCTGGCAGATCGAAATCGATTCGACTTTCCCATACGAAGTCGTGCACATTGACGACGCGGCCTGGGACGCGGAGATCGTCGAGGGCTCCGACCGCTGGTTCGAACTCGATATCGGCGTCGATCTCGGCGAGCAGCGCGTCTCGCTCTTGCCGGTCATCGTCGACGCGCTGCAAACGCTGGGCGTCCACTCGGCCGAAGAACTCGCGGCCGAACTGAGCCGAGAGCGCCCGCGCACGCTCTACGGGCGACTACCCAACGGCGCCTTCGCCGTGCTGCCTCCCGAACGCATCGAACGAATCGTGTCGACGTTGGTCGAGCTATTCGACGCGCCGCTGACCAAGGAAGGCCGGCTCGAACTGACGCCGGCACACGTCGGATCGATTGACACCCTAGAGGCGGCCGTACCGCTGCAATGGTCGCCGGCCACCCGTCCGCTGCGCGACGCACTGAATGAGCTGCTCAGCACGGAGAACGAACCGATCGCGTTGCCGAGCACGTTCAAAGGTGAGCTGCGAGCATACCAGGCCCGCGGCGTAGCGTGGCTGCAACGGCTGCGGCGCGGCGGCTTCGGCGGCGTGCTCGCTGACGACATGGGTCTGGGCAAAACGGTACAGCTACTGGCGCATCTGGCGATCGAAGAGGCGCACGGGCGCTTGCGCGGACCGGTACTGATCGTCGCGCCGACCAGCGTGCTGCCGAACTGGCGCGCCGAGATCGCGCGTTTTGTGCCGCACTTGCGCGTCGTCTCGCTCTCCGGGAGTGACCGTGCCGAGCAGTTCGACCGGATCGACGAGAACGACGTTGCGTTGACGAGCTATGCGCTGCTTCACCGCGATGCCGATCGGCTGACCGAGCGTGAGTGGCAAATGGTCGTGCTCGACGAGACTCAGTTCGTGAAGAATTCGCGCTCGAAGGGAGCACATGCCGCGGCGCGCTTACGCGCGGTGCAACGCCTCGCCCTCACCGGCACGCCGATCGAGAACCATCTTGGCGAGCTGTGGTCGATCTTCTCTTTCGCAATACCCGGTTTGCTGGGCGACCGAACGCATTTCGCACGCGTCTTTCGCACGCCGATCGAAAAGCGCGGCGATACGCAGCGCCGCGCGCTCTTGGCGGCGAGACTGCGACCATTTTTAATGCGGCGCACCAAGGAAGAAGTCGCGCTCGATCTGCCCGAGAAAACTGAAATTGTCACGCGGGTCGAGCTCGGCGGCGCGCAGCGCGATCTCTACGAAACGATTCGCCTCGCGATGCACGAACGTGTGCGCGCCGAGATGCAGCGCCGCGGCCTGGCACGCAGCCGCATCGTCGTGCTCGACGCACTACTCAAGCTGCGGCAAGTCTGCTGCGACCCGCGGCTCGTCAAGCTTCCCGCCGCGCGCAACGTTGTTGACTCGAGCAAACTCGACGCGCTCTTCGAAATGCTCCCTGAGCTAATCGACGAAGGCCGGC
>DATAPM010000271.1:0-3827 GCA_036265225.1 Vulcanimicrobiaceae bacterium | reverse complement strand
GCCCTCACCGTCTACGGCTTCTCGACCGAGAACTGGAATCGCGACGCCCGCGAAGTCTCCCTACTTTTCGAGCT
Organism: Vulcanimicrobiaceae bacterium; assembly: GCA_036265225.1. Lineage (GTDB taxonomy): Bacteria > Vulcanimicrobiota > Vulcanimicrobiia > Vulcanimicrobiales > Vulcanimicrobiaceae > Cybelea. The sequence continues at coordinate 3,753 of DATAPM010000271.1, read as the reverse complement.
CTGCGTGTACTTTGCGCGAAACGAACTGATCGAGCTGCGCCGCAACAACGTGCGCGTGCGCGTGATCGGCGAGTGGGAATCGCTGCCGCCGGCGCCGCGCGGCGCGCTAGCCGGCCTTCAGTCGGAGACGGCGGGAAATACCGGATTGGTCCTCAACTTGGCGGTAAACTACAGCTCGCACGCCGAGCTGGAACGTGCCGTTCGGGCGATTGCCTCCGACGTAGCCGCCGGTAAGATTTCCCCGGAGTCGATCGACGAAGCCCTGATCTCGGAGTATTTATACACGGCCAAGATGCCGGAGCTCGATCTCTTGATTCGGCCAGGCGGCGAGCACCGGCTCTCGAACTTCCTCCTCTATCAGGCAGCGTACGCCGAGCTCGTGATGGTGGACGTTTATTGGCCGGAGTTTTCAAAGGAAGATTTGATACGAGCGCTGATCGTTTTTCAACAGCGGGAACGCCGGTTCGGCGGGACTTGAGCGAGCGACGCGTCGTTATGGGCCTGATCGTTGCGGCGATCGGCCTTTTCTGCGTCGTCTACCCCTGGGCGTTCTACGTCCTGCTGCTGGTGATCGGACTGGCAAGCATCTACGAGTTCAACTATCTCTGCACCCAAAAGGGGCAGCCGCTGGAGTATCCGGTCGCGGTGCTCGGCATCGTCGCGTACATTGCGATGGCGGTCTTTGGACTGTTGCACAAGTGGGAGGGGGTGCTGCTCGCCGGGATCGTCATCGTGGCGTTCTGGATCGGCATGTACGGCGAGCAGAAGGGATACTTCGCGCGAACCGCTTACACGCTGCTCGCCGTCCTGTACATCGGCAAGCTGCTGACCTATTTCGTCTTTATTCGCGAGATCCCCGGCAACGGCATGTGGATGACGTTCTACGTCATCGTCATCATCGTGCTCACCGATACTTTCGGAATGCTGGTCGGAACGAGCTTCGGGCGGCATAGTCTGACCAAGATTTCGCCGAACAAAACCGTTGAAGGTTCTGTTGGGGCCTTGTTGATCGCAACGGCGTTTGCAATTGGGGGCACGTGGTTCACGCCGTTACACTTGGTGTCGTGGCAAGGCGGGGTGCTGGGTCTGGCGACCAGCGTCGGGGCGCAAGTCGGCGATCTGGTCGAGTCGGCGTTCAAACGCGATGCCGGCGTCAAGGACGCCGGAGCGATGATCCAAGGACACGGCGGCGTGCTCGATCGTTTCGACTCCTATCTCTTGGGGGGCGTTGCGTTTTTCGCCGCGTTGCACGTACTCGGGGTGCTGCAGGTTTAATGGCCGAACGCAAGCGCGTCGCGATTTTAGGTTCGACGGGATCGATCGGTACGCAGGCACTCGACGTGATCGCTCAACACCCACAGGAGTTCGCGGTCGTCGGACTGGCGGCGGGCCGCAACGTCGACTTGCTCGAGCGCCAAGCCCGGCAGTTCGGAACGCCGGTCGTGAGCAGCGCCGCCGAGGGCCCCGAAGGATTGATGCGGGTAGCGGTCGAGAGCGATGCGGAGCTGGTGCTTGCCGCGACCGATGGTTCGGTGGCGTTCGAAGCGGTATTTGCCGCGGTCTCGCGCGGCATCGATGTCGCGGTGGCTAACAAGGAACTGATCGTGGCGGCTGGAGATCTGCTGATGGAGGCGGCACGCCGCAGCGGCTCGCGCGTGCTTCCGGTCGATAGCGAGCATAGCGCGATCTTTCAGTGTCTCGTTGGTGAAGCGCCGGACAGCGTCGCGACGATTGTACTGACGGCGTCGGGAGGGCCCTTCCGCAACGCCTCGCGCGAAGAGATGGAACGAGCCGGCGTCGCCGCAGCCCTGGCCCATCCGACTTGGAACATGGGAACGAAGAATACGATTGACTCGGCCACAATGATGAACAAGGGGCTCGAGGTTATCGAAGCCAGCCGTCTCTTCGGCATCGAGGGAGAGCGGATTCGCATCGTCGTGCATCCGCAATCCATCGCGCACGGCTTCGTCATTTTCACCGATGGAAACGTGAAGTCGCAACTCGCCTATCCGGACATGCGCCTGCCCATCGGATATGCGCTGAGTTACCCCAGGCGCTTGGAATCGTATGACGACGGCGCGAAGAGCGCCGCGGCCGATCGGGAGCCGCTTTGGATTTTGGGTGCCCGCAACGGTGACGTTGCCCTGCGGTACGACTTTGAGATTCCCGACCCCGTTCGCTTCCCTTGCATTACCCTGGCCTACGAAGCGCTCGCCGCCGCGGGAACCATGCCGGCGGTCCTCTCGGCCGCAAACGAAATTGCCGTAAATGCGTTCGTAGAAGGTAGAATAGGATTCGGCAAAATTTCCGAGGTCATCGCGGAGGCGATGAACCGGACCCCGCGCGGCGAGCCCAGCCTCGAGGGGGTAAAACTAGCCGACCGGGAGGCTCGCGAGGCCGCCGGAGAGATCGTCGCCGCTATCGAAAGGTCGTTGAGTAACTAACGTGTTAGCCGTCGTAACGCTCGTCGGGATCGGGAAGGTCATTACGTTCCTCGTAATGCTCTCGGTGCTGATCGTCCTCCACGAGCTGGGCCATTTCGTGCTGGCTCGGCGCAACGGCGTTCGCGTCAACGAGTTCGCCGTCGGCTTTGGTCCGAAGATCGCCAGTTGGACGAGCCCAGCGACCGGCACCCAGTACTCGCTGCGCGCGCTGCCGATCGGCGGATTCTGTGCGATGGAGGGCGAGGACAACAAAGTATCGGAGGCCGAGGCGCAGCGCGAGTTTCGCGCGGAGAGCCGAGGCGCCGACTGCAACTTTCAGGCGAAGTCTCCGTGGAGCCGTCTAGCGATTATCTTGGCGGGGCCGATTGCGAACTTCGTTCTGTGTTACCTGATTCTGCTCGTCGCGGCGCTGGCTTTCGGCGTTGCCAGCGACAAGTCCAATCAGCCCGTCGTCGGCGAAGTCTTGCCGGGCTCGCCCGCGTCGGTCGCGGGCATTCGTCCGGGCGATCGCATCCTTTCCATCGACAACGTGCCGATCACTAACGGCAAGAGTCTCGTCGATCGCATTCACGCCGCCCTCGGAAAGAGACTGGACTTGGTCTACCAGCGCAACGGCGTTCACAACGAAGTATACGTAATGCCGCGCCCGTGCCCGCCGCCGGTCGGACGCAACAGCGGCTGTATCGGTTTCTCGCCGGTTCCGGCTTTCGAGCGCGTTGGGATCCTGCGGGCCTTTAGCGAGAGCGGGAACGAGTTCGTGGCCATCGCGCGGCAGACGTTTGACGGCGTGGGGCTGTTGGTAACGCAGTTTACCAAGTACGCACCGCAGATCGCCGGGCCGATTGGAATGGGGCAGGTCGCAGCGACGGTGCAGGACTGGGGATGGGGGCCGTACTTTTCGCTGGCGGCGACCATCTCGTTTGCGCTGGGCTTGTTCAATCTTCTGCCGATTCCGGCGCTCGACGGCGGGCGCGCCGCTTTCATTATTGCCGAGCTGATCCGCGGGCGGCCGGTCGATCCGGAGAAAGAGGCGATGGTGCACATTGCCGGCTTTGCCGCGTTAATGGCGCTGATCATGCTGGTTGCTTTCCACGACATCGCGCGCATCGTCACCGGTCAAGGAGTCATGTAATGCTGCGGATCCGCCGTACCAGCAAACCGATCTTCCTCCAAAATAAGACCGGAAAATCCGACGCGAAGAGCGTCTGGATCGGCGGCGACCATCCCGTGGTCGTTCAGTCGATGACGACGACCGACACCGCCGACGCGGACAAGACGCTCGAACAGATCTACGGCCTGGCGATGGAAG
>DATAPM010000270.1:0-2981 GCA_036265225.1 Vulcanimicrobiaceae bacterium | reverse complement strand
CGAACGCCGCTTGGGCCGATGAAGATGCTTCGTGGGACATCGCGCAGGAACGGGTCCATGGGCTGCGAGATTCCCAAGGCTACGATGCCCTCCTTTACCCTAAGCGACGGTGCGACGTTAGCATATGGCGACAGCGGCGGCGACGATTGGACGATCGTCCTGATCCATGGCTGGCAGGCGGATCGCCGCGTCTGGGAGGATGTCATCGCAGCGCTCGGCAGCGGGGTGAGGGTCATCGCCGTCGATCTGCGCGGCAGCGGCGCATCGTCGGAAGCCGGCGGTCCATATACCCTCGAGCGATACGCGCAAGACACCCGCGAACTCATCGACGGGTTAGAAATCGCGCCGGCAGTCGTTGCCGGCCACTCTATGGGCGCGACCGTAGCGTTGCGCTTGGCCGTGGATGCGCCGCAGTCGGTTCGAGCTATGGTTTTGGTCGCGCCCGTTCCGGCGAGCGGTGGCGGCTATTCGCCGAAAGGCGAGGCCTACTTGCGCTCGACCGCGGGCGATCCGGCGAAGGTCCAAGCGTGGCTGGCACGCACGTTTGCCGCCGAACCCGATGAGGCTACGCTGGCGCCGCTGTGCGCGGCCGCCGCGCTGACGGCGCGCGATACGGCATTGGAATCGTTCGAGTCCTGGGCACACGCCGATTTTGCCGAGGAAACGCGAACGATTCGCACGCCCGTTGTCGTGGCGGCCCCGGAGAAGGATGCGCCCGAGTCCGTCGATGAGCGCGTCGCCGCACTGCTTCCCAACGCGCGCTTTGTCGTTCTTCCCGGGTGCGCACACTATGCGATCCTGGAGCGACCCGGCGCGATCGCCGAACTGATTCGAGAGGTCTGCCGCCAGTGAACGCCGAGCGCAAACGCCTGTCGAAGGACCAGCAGCACGGTGATTGGCATCGCTGGGGACCGTATTTGAGCGAACGACAATGGGGCACGGTCCGCGAAGACTACAGTCCCTATGGAACGGCGTGGGAGTATCTGCCTCACGACCACGCGCGGTCGCGGGCCTATCGCTGGGGCGAAGACGGCATCGGCGGATTCTGCGACCGCTACCAGCAGCTTTGCTTCGCCGTCGCAATGTGGAACGGCCGCGACCCGATTCTCAAAGAGCGGCTCTTCGGGCTCACCGGTAACGAAGGCAACCACGGCGAGGACGTCAAGGAATATTACTACTTCCTCGACGGGTTGCCGTCGCACGCCTACATGAAGATGCTCTATCGCTATCCTCAGGCGGAGTTTCCCTACGCGCAACTCGTCGAGGTCAACCGGCGCCGCACGCGATTGGATCCCGAGTACGAGCTGATCGACACCGGCGTGCTCGACGAGGACCGCTTCTTCGACGTCTTCGTCGAATACGCCAAAGCCGATCCAGACGATCTCCTGATACAAATTACCGTCGCCAATCGCGGCCCGGAAACGGCGAAACTTACGCTCTTGCCGACGCTTTGGTTTCGCAACGTTTGGTCGTGGAAGGCGGGCGTGACGAAACCCGAGCTCCAGGAAGAACAGCCCGCTACCGGCTATCAAATCGTTGCCGCGCGTCACGACCGTCTAGGGACGTTCCGACTCTACTGCGAGGACGCCGACGAGCTGATCTTCACCGAGAACGAAACGAATTTCGCGCGGCTCTTCGGCGGAGAGAATCAGTCTGCGTACGTCAAGGACGGCATCAACGACTACGTCGTCGGCGGGACGGAGCATGCGGTCAATCCCAGCCGCGTCGGTACGAAATGTTCGGCCCGCTACAACCTCGAGATTCCCCCCGGCGGCAGCCAAACGGTGCGCCTGCGGCTCTGCGAGGGCGAGCGCCGCGAGCCGTTCGACGGCTTTGAGAAGACGCTGGAGCGGCGCCTACGCGAAGCCGACGAGTTTTATCGCGACCTCAATCCGTATGCCGTTTCACCGGACGAGCGCGACGTGCAGCGCCAAGCGCTGGCGGGCTTGATTTGGAGCAAGCAGTTTTACGACTACGTGATCCACGACTGGTTAAAAGGCGATCCGCTGCAGCCTGCGCCGCCGGCGTCGCGCTTGCACGGGCGCAACAGCGGCTGGGACCATTTCTATAGCGACGACATCTTGCTGATGCCCGATACCTGGGAGTATCCGTGGTTTGCTGCGTGGGATTTGGCCTTTCACTGCGTTGCCGCTGCCCTGATCGATCCCGACTTTGCCAAGGTGCAGCTTTCGCTGCTGTCACGGGAGCACTACATGCATCCCAACGGGCAGATTCCCGCCTACGAGTGGGCATTCGGGGACGTCAACCCGCCGGTGCAAGCCTGGGCCGCCTATCGCGTCTACCAAATCGAACGCAAGCAAAAAGGCGAGGGCGATCGGTTCTTCTTGGAGCGCGTCTTCCAAAAACTGCTGCTGAACTTTACCTGGTGGGTCAACCGCAAAGACGTGGACGACCGCAACGTTTTTCAGGGCGGCTTCTTGGGACTCGATAACATCGGGATTTTCGATCGCAGCGCACCACTGCCCGGCGGCGGCTACATCGATCAAGCCGACGGCACCAGCTGGATGGGGTTCTTTACCCTCAACATGCTGATGATTGCCTTGGAGTTGGCGCCGGAGATGCCGGTGTACGAAGATGTCGCCATTAAATTCTTCGAGCACTTTCTGTTGATTGCCGACGCAATGAACAAAATCGGCGGCAGCGAGGAGCGCGGGCTCTGGCACGAGGGCGACGGGTTTTATTACGACTACCTTCACGCCGATGGAACGGTGATTCCGCTGCAGATCCGCTCGCTGGTCGGGCTTACGCCGCTGCTGGCCGTGATGACCTTCGACGGGAGCATCCGCGAAAAGTTGCCCAACTTTGCCAAGCGCCTGGAATGGTTCGTCGAGAACCGCCCCGACCTGATCGAAAACATCGCCGAGATGAACGAGGGCGGCTTTGGCGTTCGGCGGATTCTTTCGCTCGCCGACCGCGAGCAGCTCAGTAAACTGCTGCGGCGAATGCTCGACGAGAGCGAG
>DATAPM010000269.1:0-11730 GCA_036265225.1 Vulcanimicrobiaceae bacterium | reverse complement strand
CTCGCGGTGCTCGCCATCAAGCTCTACGACTACGGTTTTGGGATCGCGTTGGTTTCTTTCGGGTTTCACTGCTTGCTGCTCGGATACTTGATCTACCGGTCGACCTACCTGCCCAAGATTATCGGCGCGCTTTTGGCAATCGCGGGCGCCTGCTACGTGCTCAACAGTTTCGCGCTGATCGTCGCACCCAAGTTCGCAGACTTCACGTTCATCGCCATGCTGATTTCGGGCTTCCCGGCGGAAATCGGTCTCTGCCTATGGCTGATCCTCTTCGGCGTCAACGTCACAAAATGGAAGGCCGTGCTGCTCGCGAATAATGCTTAATGAGAGCTTCGTCACGCACCCAAGCGAACGTCATCGCAGCGGCGATTCTCACCGCAGCGCTTACCGCATGCAGCAGCGGAAATCAAGCCCAAAAGCAAAATGCGCTGCCGACCGTCAGCCAGGTTCTAAGCCGGTTCGTCGACGCTGTGGGCGGCGAGAAAGCAATCTTGCGCCCGCACTCCATGACCATGCGCAGCGACGTCGTGTCTTATGGGCCAAAACAGAGTCACCTTCACGTATCGCTCGTCGTCTATCTCGCCAAGTTCAAGCGCCTCCAGGTCGCCAAGCTCGGCCGCCTGACGTATCTATCGGGATACGACGGGAAGATCGGATGGTCGGTCGTACCGGGAGGTAGAGTTCAGATCATACGCGGTCACGATGCGATCTCGATCCGGCGGGACGCCGACATGTATTACTGGACCCACGTTCGGAGCTACTTCCGCTCGATGAAGATCGTCGGCATCGAAAACTTTGCCGGGCGCCGCTGCTACCGTCTGCGCGGTACGACGCTATGGAACAACGAAAACAATCAGTACTATGAGGTTGACACCGGACTTCTCGCCGGCTTTCGATTCCATCAGTGGATTGCCGGAAAGGCCGAAAAGCCGGAGTCGCGCCAAGTCTTCGAGCACTACAAGAAGTTCGGCGGCATCGGATTCGCGACGCGCGAAATCGATTTTCGCAACGACAAGCTGGTCGCGTCGTCGCGGCTAACCTCGGTGCAGTTTGATAACGTCGACCCGCACGTCTTCACGCCCCCGGCCGCGGTGCGGCGTTTAGAGCGTTAGCTCGACTCGAAACTCTGTTGCGGTGCCTCCCGCAGTCGGGCTCAGTCCATGGCCGCATCAGCATCGCAATGCCGCAATAGCGGCAGTTTATAATCTCGGCGATTCCGTCGGGAAAATTATCCTGAGGGCTGCCACGCTGCACGTAATCGTTCGGGTTAAAATCCATAAGGTGCCAGAATACCATGGCCGTCAACCCTACGTTTACGGGCGCTTGAAGAAGCGTACGAGCGCGGCCACGGTCGCACTCGGATTCTCTTCCAAGAGCCAGTGGCCGGTGTTGTCGAGCACGACGACGGTAACGTCACTCGCAACCAACCGTACCTGCTTTCCAAGGGCGGCCCCGTTCGCTTTGGCGCCGCCGATCGACAGGACGGGGATCTGAAGCTTTGTTGCCGCGAGCCTCGCAAAGTCGGTTGCGGTTTTCGGAAAGGAATCGAAGTACGCCCATCCGGCGGTCATGCGCCCTGGACGCGAATAAGCGGCGATGTATTGATTGCGCTCGGCCACCGTGAGCGAACGGTTAGGATCGGCGGCAAAGTCGTCCCAGTAATAGTTGAAGTACGTGCGCTCGCGCCCCGTGACGAGGGCGAGCGGCGTGGGCCCGTGAAAGCGAAAATGCCACAGGTTAGGACTGTCGTAGATCTCGCGCCACTCGGCGACGCCCGGAAGAAACGCGTCCATCAGCGCAAGCCGCGTGACTTCTTGAGGGTACGTTGCCGCGTATGCGTACGCTACCATTAAACCGATGTCGTGTCCGGCGACGTAGACTTTTCGGTACCCCAGGCTCCGCACCGCGTCGCGCACGGCCTTCGCAGCGCTCGCCATGTCCGATCCCGCTGCGGGAATCGAGGAGTTTCCGATGCCGGGCAAATCCGGCGCGATCACGGTAAATCGCGGCGCGAGCGCGACTGCCAGAGGTTTCCACATGCGCGAATCTTCGGCGTAGCCGTGGATCAGGACGATGGCCGGACCGCGCCCGCCGACCGTCACGCTCACCGAATCACCGTCGACGCTGACGCGACGTGTTGTAAAGCCCGGTCCGAAATCGACCGGAAAGGCACGCGCGCTCTGTGGGACTAGGAGCACGGCCGTCAGAGCCATCATCGAGATCGTCATCATCGGCTTCATTTCAACACCATAGCGCGAAGTAAGACGATCCGCTAGAGGGCGCGCCCACCCTTGATTAGGCGAGCGGAATTCCTACTGATGGGTACAAGGCGCATGATGAAAGCGATCGTCGTTCATCAGTACGGCGGACCCGAGGTCCTCGCCCTCGAGGATGCGCCGGTGCCCGTTCCCGGTCTCGACGCAGCGCTGGTGCGTGTCGCTGCGGCGGGCGTCGGCCCGTGGGATGCGCTGATTCGCACTGGAACGAGCGGGATGCCCGTGACGTTGCCGGTGATTCCCGGCTCGGACATCGCCGGTGTCGTCGAAAGCGTCGGCGCAAACGTAACGAGCGTCAAACCGGGCGATGCGGTCTTCGGCGTCACCAACGAGTCGTTCACCGGTGGCTACGCGCAGTATGCGCTCGCCTCGGCGGCATCCATTGCGGCGAAGCCGCAGTCACTAGACTTTATGGCGGCTGCATCCGTTCCCGTCGTCGCGGCTACGGCATGGCAGATGCTGTTCGAACGAGCGAAGGTCGCGAAGGGCCAGACGGTGCTGGTGCATGGCGCAGCAGGCAACGTCGGCTCTTATGCCGTCCAGCTCGCGATCTGGGCGGGCGCGCGGGTAGTTGCGGTGGCAGGCGCTCGCGACGCCGAGTACGTGAAGAGCGTAGGTGCGACCGACGTAATCGATTTTCACGCTCAAACTTTTGAGAATCTGGTTTCCAACGTCGACGCCGTGATCGATACGGTTGGCGGCGAGACGCAAGAGCGTTCCTTCTCCGTTCTGCGCCCCGGAGGCGCTTTAATCTCGAGCGTATCCTCGCCGTCGCAAGAACTCGCCGCGCGCTTCGCCGTTCGGGTCGACTTCTTCATCGTTCGCGTTCCGAGCGACCAGCTCGAAAGAATAGCGCAACTTTTAGACGATGGCACGCTCAAGGCCGACGTGGGCACCGTGCTGCGCCTCGACCAGGCGCGAACCGCCCACGAAATGCTCGCCGGCAAAGTCGCGCACGCGCGGGGGAAGATCGTGCTCGGCGTCACGTCAGCCGACACCGGTTCTCTTTCTTAGGGTTTTAGCTCGAGCGACTCCAGCATGTCGCGGCGCACCGCTGCATCGCTGAAAGGGAGCGGTTGAAGCTGGCCGGCGACCCAATCTTGCGTGAGATCGGTATAATGCCCCGAACCCGGTTCGCCGGACTCGCCACTGGGGATCGCGATCCCACCGGCATCCCAGTCGCCGACGTCCCAAACAGCGCGGAAGCCTTGCGCCAATCCGGGTTCTTGCAGGTGAATCGTATACTCGTCGCCCTCTCCCGGCAGCCGCGCGCCGTTGAGAAACGGAAAGTGCATCGGCGCCAGCAGATGCTCGATGCGCATGCTGCCGGCATCGGCCCACGGCCGCCGTTCGCGCACGGCAAAGAAACGGAACATCCCCAACAGATCGCGCTCCAGATCGAGCGGTGCGGCGGGATCGCTGCGCAGCTGATTGAGCCGCTGCTCGAAGGCGGGATCCTGATCCAGCACCGCGGCACGCAGTGCGTGCTCGAGCGACGCGGCGTGGGAATCGGGTGCGAACCGGCCATCCCAGCGCCCCAGCATCGCCAGCGCTTCCTCGCTCACGTCGGGAGAGGAGTGCGTTCGCGCGAAACGCACCACGTCGCGGGCGATCTCGGCGTCGATTGGCGAGAGCGTATCGAGCTGCATTTGCGAGAAGTACGCCGCGTCGTAGCGGGCACGAGCGTGCAGCAGCTGCGCGATTCGATACGCACGGTACGGCGCGCCGAACTGCGCCGACAAGCGATAACGATATGCTGGCTCGTACGCTTTGTTGTTTGCCGTAACCAGGATTGCGTCGCGCGACGGCGGCCGCCCCGGTAACCGATCGAAGGAAATCGGCGCGAAGCGTTCGCGGAGCTCGCGCGCCGCGTGCACGTAACGCCCCCATGCAGGATCGTTGGGCACGAGGCCGGCGACGTGATAGGCGACGTTGCCGCTGCGGTCGGCAACGATGAAATTCTGCGGCGAACCTCGATACCGCGCGACAATCCGCAGAGCCTCGCCGATATCGTGAGCGCGATCGAGGGCGAGCGCTGTAGCGATCGTCGATTGCCGTTCGGCATAGACCGGCCAGCGCACCAGCGCGACCGCCGAGCCGTCGTTGTCGTTGGGAACGGAGAACTCGTGCGCCGTTCGATAGTACGTCTGCGTCACGTCGCGCGCGAAACGCACGTGAAAGCGTTCTAGCGTCCAGCGTTTTGAGGGTAGACGCCCCGCTTCGAAGACGCTGGTCGTTGCCATCTCGGCGTTGGTCGTGGCCCAGGCGACGCGCTCGTTATGTCCGAGCACCACGCCCGGCATTCCCGGAATCGCCGCTCCAGCAACGTGCTGGCCGGGCGATTGCAGGTCGACGAGATACCAAATCCCGGGAATCGTCAGATCGAGATGCGGATCGTTGGCTACCAGCGCGTGACCGTCGCGGCTGCGCGCCGCTCCGCTGGCCCAAGCATTGCTGCCGATGTCGTGCCGCGTTGCGCGCGCCGCCAACTGCGACGAATCGCAATCTTCCGGTGCCGGCCGAGCGGCGGCACGATGCCGCGCGCCATTGACCGTCACGTCGTAACGCGCATCCGAAAGTGGAAAGAACGCATCGAAGCAGCGCGACCCGCTCTGACGCCACGTTGTATCGCGCGTAAAGATGGCGTGCCACGAATCGGCCAGCTCCAGCGAGGCGACGACCGAAACGGCCACCGAGTCCTTCGGCGTCCACGGTGCGGGACGGTACATTAGCATCCTAAACTCAACCGGCAGCGGCTGCGATTTCGCCGCTGCATTCACGCCGTCGCTAAACGCCGCCACCGCGGCCCGGTCGGTTGGCGTCATTGCGCGAAGCTGGCGCTGCGCTACCGCGTCGATGTCCACCGCTCGCTGCATCTTGTCGTAGAGCAGCGCTTTATTCCCGGCGATTTCCGCCAATCGGCCGTAGGCGTACCGGCGCGCCAAGTCGAGCTGAAAGAGCCGGTCCGAAGCCTGCGCGTAGCCCTCGGCAAAGTAAAGATCGTGCTCGTTGACCGCGCGAATGTGCGGGATGTCGCGGCGGTCGCGCAGGATCGTCACCGGCGCCGAAAGCTCCCGCGCGACAAGCGTGCCGCTCGCAACCGCTGCCCCGCGAAGGCCGCCGGCGACGTCGAGGACGTAGGCGGCGACAGCCAGCACAAAACAGGCGCACAACGCGATGGCGTGGCGACGCAGAGCATGGGCGACTGCCGCCGCGGCCGTCGGATCGGCAGTAGCGCTCAGGCGCGGATCGGGCCGCTCGAAGAAGCCCACGGTATTCTTGATTTCAGCGCCTCGGGACCGGTCCTCGTGACGCCCGCGCGGAGAGCCGGCTTGCCCAAACTCGGCCCTAGGCGGCATAAACGCGGCCGAGTGAAACCAACCCGGCCGCTTGCCCGTAGAGGGGAGCATGAAGTTCTTGCGTTTTGCCGCGGGCGCCCTCGTCGCGGTCGCCCTCCTCTTCCCGGCCGTCTCGCGGGCGGCCGATTCTGACTCCCGCGTCGAGCAACTGGTTGCCGCATCGGGCAAAGCTCTGGGCGTTGCGAAGCTCGCCAAATACCAGACCATGCGGATCAGCGCCACCGTTTCCGCCGTCGGACTGACGGGAACCCTGACGCAGTACGTCGATTTCCGCGATGGCCGAATGGCAGAAACCACCAACCTCGCGCCGCTGGTGCAGTCGGACGGCTTCGACGGCCAGGTGACGTGGAATTCCGACCGCACGCATCTGGTATGGAACGACGGCGGCGACAGCGGCCACGCGTCGGAAGTCAATCAGGCCTACGTCGCCAGCCTGGGACTCTGGCAGCCCAACTTCCGCGGCGCCACGGTTACGTGGGCCGGGCCAAAAACCGCCGCGGGCAAAACGTACGACGCGCTGAGCATCCATCCCACCGGCTCGAAAGTCGCGTTCGAAATGTGGTTCGACCGCACGACGCACTTGCCCGCGCGCTGCGTATTTCCCAACGGCTTTACCACCGCCACACTCATCTTCTCGGACTATTCCACCGCGCACGGAGTGACCTACGCGCGCAGCTTTCACATCGACTCGACCGACGGGAACAACTCCGACGTCAAGATCGTCGCGGTGAAGGTAGATCCGCCCGGTGCGGAAGCAGCGTTGACACGCCCGACGACACGGCCGACCGATTTCTCGATGCAGAACGGGAAGACGTCGACGACCGTTCCCTTCATGCTGGGTGAGAATCACGTATATCTCGACGTCATGCTCAACGGCAAGGGGCCGTATCGCTTTATCTTCGACACCGGGGGCTCCAACGTCGTCGATCCGGCGGTCGCCAAAGAGATCGGCGCGTTGAGCGCCGGATTGGCGCAAGGCAGCGGTGTGGGTTCGCAGACCGAAGGTTTGAGCTTCGCCAACGTTTCGACGCTGCAAGTCGGCGATGCCACCGTTAAGGATCAACTCTTTGCCGTTGCTCCCACGCGCATGGGCTTTGGCGTTTCGGCGGGCCGTCAAGTGGACGGTTTGATCGGCTGGGAAGTGCTGGCGCGCTACATCACGACGTTCGACTATGCCAACCTGCAGGTAACGCTCGCCATGCCGGGCGGTGCCACGCCGGCTGCTAGCGGACACGTCGTTCCCTTCGTCTTCTACGGAACGCAGCCGCAGATTGCGTGCACCATCGACTCCATTCCCGCCGAATGCACGATCGACACCGGGGCGCGCGATACGATCTCCCTCATGTCGCCGTTCGTCGCCGCACACCCCGAGGTCGTTCCCGCTTCAATGACGGCCGTCGGCATTACCGGTTTCGGCTTTGGCGGGGCCGCGATGGGAAAGCTCGGGCGCGTGCAGTCGGTCGGCATCGACGACCTCAAGCTCGATAATCTCGTCGCCGACTACTCCTCGCAAAACGCCGGCGCGCTCGCGGCGCCGTTCGTCGCAGCGAACATCGGCGGCAACCTCTTACGCCGCTTCACCGTCACCTTCGATTACTACAACGGCACGATGACGCTCGTACCCAACTCGGCCTACGCCCAGCTCGACACCTACGAACGCTCGGGCATGTTCCTCATTAAGAAAGGCGACAGCGTCCTGGTTATGGATGCGCGTGCCGGAACGCCGGCCGCCAGCGCCGGAATCGCCAAAGGCGACGCGATTACGTCGGTTAACGGTGTGGCAACTAGCACGATGCAGCTGGGTGACGTCCGCGGACTGCTCTCGCAACCCGCCGGCACGGTCGTCACGCTAGGCATCACCGGCAAAGACGGCACGTCCCGCACGGTAAAACTAACCCTCGCAGACTACGTCTAATCCTGTCATCGCGAAAACCTCCAACACCAAAGTGGTGTTGGAGGTCTCGCTATGAATGAACGAACGATGCGCGCCGCAGTCGTACCCTCGGCGGACGACCACCGGTTAGAACTGCGCGACGTCGCGCTTCCCGACCCCGGGCACGGCCAAGTTCGCCTCAAGGTCGAGGCGTGCGGGGTCTGCCACAGCGACGTACTGACGGTGCTCGATATTATGCCGGGAATAAAGTATCCGCGGATTCCGGGACATGAGATCGCAGGCACGATCGACGCGCTCGGTCCCGAGACGGCGCCCTGGAAGGTTGACGAGCGGGTTGGCGTCGGCTGGCACGGCGGCCACGACGGCTCGTGCAACAGCTGCCGGCGCGGCGATTTCATCACGTGTCCGAACCTGCAGATTCCAGGAATCTCGTACGACGGCGGTTATGCGCAGTACGTCATCGCGCCGGCGAGCGCATTGGCACGCATTCCGGATGGCCTTTCGCTCGTTGAGGCGGCACCGCTGATGTGTGCCGGCATCACGACGTTCAACTCGCTGCGGCACAGCGGCGCCGGGCCGGGCGATGTGGTGGCGGTCCTGGGGATCGGCGGGCTCGGTCACCTCGGCGTTCAGTTTGCAGCGAAGATGGGTTTCAACACCGTGGCGATCGCACGCGGCCGCGACAAAGAGGAACTGGCGCGCTCGCTGGGCGCGGCACTCTATCTCGACAGCCGGGAGAGCGATATCGGCGCAGAGTTGCAACGCCTCGGTGGTGCGAGGGTCGTGCTTTCGACCGTGACCGCCGCCGACGCAATGGAACCGGTACTCAACGGTTTGGGCGTCGACGGGCAGCTTCTGATCGTCGGTGCGGCGCACGAACCGCTTCCGGTGAATACCGCAGCGCTCATGCGGCGGCGCAACTCGATCCGCTCGTGGCCATCGGGAACCTGCGTGGACTCGGAGGACACGATGCGGTTCGCCCTGCAGACCGGCATCCGCGCGATGAGCGAGGTTATGCCCCTCGAACGCGCGACCGATGCCTACGAACGCATGCTGAGCGGCGCCGCCCGCTTCCGAATGGTACTAACGATATAGCCGCTGTTAAACTGAGCTTATCGAAGCACGACACGAAGAACGCGCAAATCTTTGGAGAATTGAATGTCAGATTTACGATACGGCGACCGCGTGATGATCGAGAACATCGGAACCGAAGGCGAAGTGATCGAGGTCGATACTCGTTCCGTCGTGGTGCGTTACAAGAAAGAAGACGGAGAACTCCACGAACACCGCTTCCGGCCCGACGAGCTGACGTACCTTCCCAAGCCTCATCTCGAGTAAGTAGGCGCGCGCTAGGAGCCGTTCTTCTCGCGGGCAATTTCGTAGTCGATGTGCTCGCGCAGCGTATCGAGCGTCATCGAACCGCTATCCAAAACCCACGAGTGAAACTTCTGCATATCGAACTTCGGTCCGAGCTCGTCTTCCGCGTGCTTGCGGATCGCTAGGAAGGTAAGCTCGCCCGTCTTGTACGCCAGCGCCTGACCCGGAATATCCGTCGAATAGCGCAGCGATTCACTTTCGATCTGCGCTTCGCTGAGCGTTAGGTTCTCCCTCATGAACGCCATCGCGCGTTCGCGGCTCCAGCGCATCGCATTCATCCCCGTATCCACGACCAGGCGGGTCGAAACCATCAAGTCCTGCATGATTCGGCCGGCCTTGTCGTACGGCGTTTGGTAGACGCCCATATTCCAGCAGAGCTGCGAGGCATACTCGCCCCAGCCCTCAACGAACCCGACCTCGCTGAAATCGTAATGCCGCACGTCGGGAAGCGCCGTGTTCTCTTGCTGCAGTGCGATTTGGAAGTGATGTCCGGGAATCAACTCGTGGCAGATAAGCGCGCCCGCACCGAGCGCCGAGGTCCGCTCCGGATGCCAGGCGTTATATAAATACACACCCTTCGGTTTTGCCGCCGTCGGTTGATCGTAATAGCCGAACGTCTGCGAGCCCGCAAGCTCCTTGGGCAACGGGGCGACGCCGTACGGCGCCTTCGGCAGGTGCGAGAAATACTTCGGCACGGCCGCCGCGGCACGTGCAACGTACATCTCGAGCCGTTCGCCGAATTGCTCGGTGGTCTTGACGTAGAATTTCGGATCTTTCTGCAAGTACGCCTTGAACGCGCGCAGATCGCCGTGGAAGCCCACCTCGCGACGAATCCTGTCGAGCTCCTTGTTGAGCCCGGCGACGGCGGTCAGGCCCTTCTCGTGCAGCTCTTCGGGCGTGACCGTCAAAGTCGTGTTCGCCACCGCGAGGTACCGGTAATATTCCTCGCCACCCGGATACTCCCACAAGCCCACGCCGCCGGGCGCACCGACTCGGTACTCTCCCTTGAGGTATGTCGCCGCCGACTCGAAGGCAGGAACGACTTCTTCGCTCACAATCTTTTGCGCCGCCGCGCGGAGCTCGCTTCGTTGCGCCGGCGTTAAAGATTGCAGACGCGACTCAGCGGGGATTAGCGCGCCGCTCGGGCCCGGCTTCGCGTAGCCCTCGAACACCGCCACCGACGCATCCGTCTCGACATTGGGAAGAACGATGCCTCGCTGGTGCTGCCCCTTCAACAACGCGCCCATCGATTGTACGAACGCCGCATATTGATGGAGCAGCGATTCGTAGCGCGCCGCGTCGGCTGCGTCGCCGAACTCGAATCCGCTAAAAATCGAGGCGATAACTGCGATCTGGCTGCCTCCGGCGTAAGGCGTCGCCTGTTGCCGCAGCCAAAAGTAGGTACGATAGGCGACGTCGTTTGTCGAGAGGTAGCTCAGCGTACGATAGGTGAGCCAGCGGTCGTGATCCAGCTTCGACGGATCGATCGCCTTGAGACCGTCGAGGATACCCTGCGCGAAGGACGCGTCGGCGTCGGCACTCTCGTAGGTGAGGGGCTGGATCGTTTCGATCGGCTTCCCGAGCTGCTCGCGCAGGAAGTAGTCGTTCTCGAGCCTGCGCTGCCAGTATTTGCCCGCAAGCTGGTCGAGCGCGGTAGCGTCGTTACCCGCGGCAGGCGGCATCGGCGCCTGCCCCCCAGCAACATGAGTACGCAAAGAACGGTGGCCCACGTACGCACCAAGCCTTTCATGCGGCGGTCTTTGAACGGGCCGGTCGCCGGCCCCTACACCCCGGTCGTGCGGCTCACAAGCACTCGATCTCAATCTCCGTCAGGCCCGGAAACATCCTAGCAGCCTTAGGCAGTTCCTCGAGCAAGTCGAAGGCGTATGAGATTAGCTCGGCGCGATCCGCGGCGGGGGATTGCTTTGGCCGCACGTCGTGGTTTTCGTTGTAGCTTAAGACTAACGTACGACCGTCGAACAAAAAAATCCGCAGACCCCGCGTCGCTAGGTGTTCGACATATCGGAATCTCTCATCGATGCTCATCGGTGCGGATGCAAGCCTCTGGAAAGAGATCTAAACATTCCCAAGAGCCGGGCTGGGCAAACGGGCGTTAGCCCATTGGTGGTTCTGGGTAGCAGCCGAAGTAGCTCGCCGCCCATCATCGGAGGAATATCGATCGTGCCACTCATTGAAGTCGTCGTCGTCCTGATAATCGTTGGATGCTTCTGTGGCTGGTCAACTCTTATATACCGATGGCGCCGGCAATAAAATCCTTGCTCAACGCGGTCGTCGTTATTGCGCTGATTATCTGGATTCTTAAGCTCGTCGGTCTTTGGCATTATATTACGCAGGTAAGAGTTTAGCGCGTCGCCCCTCGTCACGTGTGGCGGCTCTGTCGCTTCGCCCATGAGATGTCTTGTTTGAGGTTCGCTATGGTTTGCTCAGGCGCCAACGGGCCGGCGTTTTTCACTTTACTCCGGCCGACAATGGCAAGCACGCCCGAAGCTGCGGCCCAAAAGAGCGTAACGATCAAAGCGCCCAACCAGGCCGGAATAATAAGAGCCAGTGCGATCGTGGCAAAGGCCGTCAAACATGCGGCCGTAAAGACCAACGCGACGACGGAAGCGCTGAGCATTCCGGCGCCCATGCCGACCTGCTTTACCTTTTCGACCATCTCCCGGCGCGCCGCCTCGAGCTGATCCCGCACAAGGATCGTCAGATCCGAGGCGAGCTGCTTCATCGCATCCGCGACGGAGTCGCCGGCGCGACTCTCTGGTGTCTCCATGAAATTTCCTCCGAGCTGAGCGGGACTGCGCAGATA
>DATAPM010000268.1:0-2235 GCA_036265225.1 Vulcanimicrobiaceae bacterium | reverse complement strand
TACGATCGCTGCCGTCGAGGTCGGGCGCCGCCTCGTCCCAAGTTATCACCAGCAGTCCGTCGTTAGCCGCGTTGTACTCTAAAATCGGCGTGAGGTGATTGCGCAGCCAATGATCGCCTTCCCTGGTGGTGCAGTTGTGCATGTCGTGGCAGAGGTTCGGAACCAAGAACATTACCGTCGGCGGCGCTCCCGGGAAACCATTATAGACGAGGTTGGAGGAGGAGGGCACGTTCGTGAAGTCGACCCACGGGTTGTGCTTTCGCGCGTACAGATGTGCGAGGCATCCGGTGAAGCCGTCCGACGGCATCGTTTCGGTATAACCGGCAAAAGAGATTCCCGCAGTCAGGAGCTCGTCTCCGAGATTCGCGGCGCTAAAGTTGTGCGGGCACGAGTCGTTGATAATGCCCTGCGTCGAGCCGGAGAAAAGCGCCAGATAGTTTGGCTGACTCGGGTGGCCGATGGCGTGGCTGTTGGTCATTACCGCCGACTGCGGCACGAGTACGTTATCGATGTACGGTGCGTCGCGGTTGCCGATTACCCGGTCGTAGTCGCGGTTCTCCATGATTAGCACGACGACGCTCTTTGCATGCGGTCTGACGGGATCGGGTGCGATACTGGAAGGACCTGCGACGGTCGTCGCGGGACCCGCGGTATCGAATCCGGCAGAACCGCCGCACGCCGTCAAAAGCGCGGCGCCGGCCGCCGCAAACATCAATTTCTTCATCATCATGATGACCCGCCGTTGCGGCCCACAAGAACCGCGCCCTTCAGGGCTCCCGGCAGGCCTTCATCGCTTTCGATAATCTAGCGGCGGCATTCGATAATGTAAGATCGCCAGCGCCGCCTCGGCATCGAACGGAAGCCGCTCCGCGCCGTCGGCAAGCGACGCAAGATTACCCGCCCAAAAAGGCTCGCCGGCGGAATCGTCCGGCGGCACGACGGCAAAGCGCAGCCGCCCGAGTTCTTTAGCGAACTGCATCGTAAAGAGCGCTCCACCGCCGGCCTCGGAGCAGACCAGCACGACCGCGCGTGCCTGTTCGGCTTGCAGCCGGTCGCGCTCGATGCGCGATCGCTCCGAAGCCGGCGTACCCGGTGCGAGCAGCGTTGCTACCGCACCGCCGGCGCGCACGATCGCATCCTCCAACTCCATGAGCTCAGGCGGATCGGTCGCGCCAAAACCATAGCCGACAAAAGCCACGGTTGGTACTCCCGCCGCCAACGCACCGCGGTGCGCGGCAACGTCTATTCCCGGTGCCAAACCGGCGATGACCGGTTCGCGCGCGCCGTACGCGAGCGCAAAGGCAAAGGCCACCGCTTGCGGCGGCGGCCTGCGACTGCCGACGATCGCGATCCCGCCTTTCGGCAAACGGCCGCGAACGTTAACCTCCAACGCTGACGCGCTACTGCTGGCCGAAGACCTCTTTGAGCTTGTTAAAGGTCGGACGCTGCGTAAGCACGTTCGGTTTTCCGGCGGCGATGCCGTTCAAACCAAACCACGCCTCGTCGTCGTAACCTCCGGGGAACTTCGCATTGGGGGCGTTCGGATTGGGAAGCTGAATGCAGTTGTCGCCGGCTTTCCACCACTCGTCGCTGTATTCGAAGTAAAAGCCGCCCATTGCGACGCCGCCCTTTTGAATCGAGTTATCGCCGATCTCTTTGGCGAGACCGCCGACGTACGACGTCAGTTCATGAACCTTACCGGCGGGAAACTCTTGCGCTTTGTTAGGGTTGCCGTTTGGATGGTATGACGCCGGCGTGCCCCATTCAGCGACGATGAGGGGCTTCGACGAAACCTTTTTATAGTCTGAGAAGGCGACGCCGAACGTCTCGCCGCGATAGAAATTAACGCCCCAGACGTCGACGGGGAAGTTGTACTTTTCGCCCTCTTTCTCGGTCTTAAAGCCGTCGTCAACCATCGTTGTGGTGATGAACTTCTCGGGATGGCCGGAGAGCTTGAACCCGTCCTTGGCGGCGCGCGCGATCCGGCTCATGCCGTTCCACCACGAAGGATTGTCGCGGACTTTCTCGTCGTTGACCTCGGCGCTGATCGACATGCCGATAACGCCGGGGTAGACGCCGTTGATCTGCGCGAGCTTGCGGTACTGATTCGAGAGATCGTCGACGGCGCCGTTGTTGAGCGGTGCTTGAGCCGGGAAGAAGATGGAGAGGATGACGTAAATGGGATCCTTTCCACCGTTGTATGCCTGGCTCAGAAAGTCGCCGATTGGATCGGCG
>DATAPM010000267.1:0-6815 GCA_036265225.1 Vulcanimicrobiaceae bacterium | reverse complement strand
TACGTGATCGAGGTGCCGTACACGCTGCCGCCCGACGCCGAGATGCCGCTCGAGGAACGCTCGGCGCTCGACGCGCTGGGCGCGGCCGAGACCATTGCAAATAAAAATAACGTTACAATTCGAACGGAAATCATCAAAACGCGTTCGACCAAACAGGCGGTTCTCGATGTCGCCAAGCGGGTGAAGGCACACCTCATTATTCTCGGTTCGTTTCGCGAGGGTAAGTACAGCGGCGCACCCCTCGGGCGCACCATCGAGGAGATCGCTTCCGATGCAAAATGCGATGTCCTCATCGGCGTCGAAGGCAAACACGGCACGCTGCTCGCCGACGAGAGCGTGCCGATCAGTTCGCAACCGGTTTAATATCGAGGAGAAGCCGCGTGATCTTCAAAAGCCCGTCGTCACTTGGCGTCCCGTTGCTCGCCGCCGCTTTAGTGGCTGCCATTTCGCCGGCACCGCTGCGCGCCGACAGCCCCGCACCGGCAATCGTTGCGTTCGACAAGATGTTTGCCGGCGTTAACGACTACACGGCCGTCCTGCACGTCCACGAAGCAAAGGGAACGCAATCGCAGGACCGCGTTTATCAGTACGATTTCATGAAGCCGCATTACGTCAAGACGCTGATCCTCGACGGCGACGGCAAGGGCTCGGGCGGCGTATGGGTGGGCGGCGACCAAGTCAGCGGGCACCAGGGCGGGCTCTTCTCCGGCATTCACTTGAAGATAAGCATTCACGATCCGCGCGCGGTCTCGCTGCGCGGCGTAACGATTCCCGACGGTTTGATGCAGCGCATCGTCGACGAGTACGGTTCGACGCCCGGTAAGCTTACGCAAACCGACGGCGGGAAAGTTAATGGCGTGGAGACCGACCGCCTCGAGCTCAAAGCGTCCGATCCCACCGCGAACAACGGGATCACCGACCAAATTCTCTACCTCTCGAAAGAGACGCACTGGCCGGTTCGTCAGGTAATGTATTCGGGGTCGCAGATCGTCCTCGACGAGGCGATCAACGACGTCAAAGTCAACACCGGCTTAACCCAAAAAGACTTCCCGTTCTAGGCTCGGGTTATCGCGCTAGATAGCGCTTACGGAGTTCGTCGAGGACGACCGCGGCCAAGATAACGGCGCCGAGCAGTACCTTCTGCAGATACGAATCGACGTTGAGTAAGTTCATCGCGTTGTAGAGAACGCCGATGAGGAGCGCACCGAAGAAAGTACCGACGATGCTGCCCCGGCCGCCCGTGAGGCTGGTACCGCCAACGACGACGGCCGCGATCGATTCGAGCAGTTCGTCGCCGGTGCCGGTTTGCGGGGAGCCCGACGAAAAGAGCGCCATATAGAGAAAGCCGACGATCGCCGCGCAGACGCCGCTGATTACGTAGACCAGCGTCTTGACGCGGCCGACGTTGATGCCGGCGAGGCGCGCCGCCTCTTCGTTTCCGCCGATTGCAAAGACGTAGCGGCCGAACCGCGTCCGCCCAAGCAGCACCGAGGCGGCGACGATCACAACCAGCATCCAAATTACGGGAATCGGAATGCTCGGCAGATGCGCCGCCGCGGTGACCGAGCCAAAAAAAGACCCAATCCCCGTGTTCTGAAAATCGGTGCTTTGCAGCGCCACCGGACGCCCGTGCGCGAGAATGAACGATGCGCCCAGCGCCATCTCCAACATCGCGAGCGTCGTAATAAACGGCGGCAGATTGAGTTTCACGACGGGCAGAGCGTTGACCCATCCGGCGAGTGCCCCCACCGCGACGGCAACCAGAAGCGTCGCGGCGATCAGCGGGAAACCGCTCAAATGCATCGAGTTGGCAAACAACGCGGCGACGACGCCGGTAAGCGCCACGAGCGAGCCGACCGACAGATCGATACCCGACGTGATAATGACGAACGTCTGCCCGACGCCAAGGATACAGTTGTACGTGATCTGTCGGAGCACGCGCACGATATTGCTAGGCTGTAGAAACGCCCCGTGCGACGCGACGTCAACGACCACGATCAAGGCGATCAGAATCGCCGCCGCCCCGGCGATGCGCAGGATATAAGCGAGCCGGTCGTTCTTGCTCAGGCGGCCACTCCGGTCGCTACGGCAATAACCCGGTCGGGCGTCGCCTCGCTGCGGTCGAACTCAGCCGCGATTAGCCCGCCGCGCACGACCAGGACGCGGTGCGACATCCCCAGCACCTCGGGCAAATCGCTCGATACCATCACGATCGCCGCACCGCGAGCCGCCAAATCGCACATGATCCGGTAAATCTCCGCCTTTGCTCCGACGTCGATGCCGCGCGTCGGCTCGTCGAAGAGAAAGACGCCGGCCTTGCCGAGCAGCCACTTCGCCAACACGACTTTCTGCTGCGTTCCCCCGGAGAGATTTCGAACCAGCTGCTCCGTGCTCGGCGTTCGAATCGCCAGCTCGCCGATCATCTTTGTCGTCGCGGCCTTCTCGCGCGCCACATCGATCAACAGATCGCGGTCGATGAAGTCGGGGAGATGCGCCAGCGTCACGTTCTCGCGCACGGCCATGCCCAAAACCAGGCCTTGCGTCTTACGGTCTTCGGTGATGAAGGCGATGCCCGCCGCGATGGCCTCCCCGATGCGTCCAGGCGAAATGACTTTACCGTCGACGCTCACCTCGCCGCTGCGCGGCACGTCGGCACCGGCGATCATACGCACCGTTTCGGTACGCCCGGCTCCGATCAAACCGGCCAAACCGACGATCTCCCCGGCGCGCACCGCAAACGAAACGCCATTGATGGCCGGCGGCCGCAGCAGGCCGCGCACCTCGAGGCGCACGGGCGCGCCTGCCGAGACCTCCGGGAGCTGCGGAAAGTGCGATTCGAGCCGGCGCCCCACCATTGCGGCAATAATATCGTCGGATGGAAAAGCCGCGGCTTTGCGCGTTTCGACGACCCTGCCGTCGCGCATCACCGTCACCCGATCGGCGATGCGTGCCAGCTCCTCCATGCGATGCGAGATATAGATGATGCCGGTTTTGCTCTCGCGCAGCCGCCCGATGATCGCAAAAAGCCGTTCGATCTCGCGATCCGAGAGCGCGGCAGTCGGTTCGTCCATCACGATGATCCGGGCCGCGCGCCCTAATGCCTTAGCGATTTCAACCGATTGCTGCTGTCCGACCGAAAGATGCGAGACCGGAACGTCGAGCGGCAAATCCACGCCCAGTTCGCGCAGTTCCCTTTCGGCGCGCGCGCGCACTGCGGCGTCGTCGATTAAGCCCGCCCGCGTGGGCTCGGATCCCAGTGCGAAATTGGCCGGTGCGTTCAACTGCGGCACCAGCGTGAACTCTTGGTAAATCATGCCGATGCCGAGCCGCTGCGCTTCTTGCGGCGACGAAATCTGCACCGCCGTGCCGTCGATCAAGATCTCGCCTTCGTCGGCGGCCTGGGCGCCGGCCAGGATCTTCATGAGCGTCGATTTACCCGCGCCGTTTTCCCCCACCAGAACGAGCACTTCGCCGGCATCGAGCGTCAGCGATACGTCGGAGAGGGCGCGCACACCGGGAAAGCTCTTCCCGATGCCGCGCATTTCCAGCAGGGGAATTACGGCCCTCGCTTAGCGTCGGCCGCCGTGTAGGTGCCGACCGGAATCTTCACCAGCGCCTGAGGTTTCTGGCCGTCGAAATACGCATGAATCACGTCGATCGTCGTCGCGCCGATTTTGGCCGGAAACTGAATCGCATCGCCGTACATTTCGCCGGCGGCGATCGCCTTGCGCGCTTCCGGCGTCGCGTCGTACCCGACGATCGCAACTTTGCCGGTCACGCCTGCCGCCTTTACCGCGGCAAGCGCTCCAAGCGCCGAATCATCGTTGATCCCAAAGATGCCCTTGAGATCGCGATGCGCCTGTAAGATATCGCCGGTGTCGCTGTTGGCCTTGTCGCGCGTTCCACCCGAGTCGACGTCGGCGACGATCTTTACCGCCGGGCAGATCTGAGCGATGGCTTCTTTGAAACCCCTGACTCGGTCTTGCACGCTAGTCACCTCCGGCTCGTCGACGATTGCGATGCCGCCCTCGTTGTGCACGGCCGCGCAGATCAGCTTACCTGCCGCGGCGCCGCCCTGCACGTTGTCGCTAGCGATGTGAGAGACGACGTTACCCTGCTTGCTGGTGCTTGCGATGTCGGCGGTAAAGACGGGGATGTTGGCATTATTTGCCTCGGCGATGGCGCTGCCGATGGCCTGCGAGTCGTACGGCGTTAGGACGACGGCGTCTACGTGCTTGGAGATAAAATCCTCGACTTGGCTCTGCTGCTTCGCGTTGTCGCGGCTAGCGTCGACGACGGTCAACGAATAGCCGTATTTCGCCGCTTCTGAGCGCATGCCCGATTCCATGTCTTGATAGAACTGCGCTTCGCGGTTTTGGATGGATACGCCGATGGTCTTTTGCCCCGAAGGAGCCCCGCTCGCTCCCGGCGATGCGCTCGTTTGCGAACCCCCGCGCGAACACGCGGCCAGCGCGACAGAAACGGCAATAAAACCGATGCGAGCGAGCGCTTTTTTCAATCCAATCTCCTCCGTCAGGGCAATCGATTGGCGGGGGTTTGGGCGCGGACCGAAGCCTGGCCTGTTTCCTCGCTGTCCACAGCCTGGGACATTTGTCTTGTGCAATCTGTGGAAAAACCGCCATTTTACCGGTCAAAAGGCTATTTTTTGGTTAATTCGTGGTCAGTTTCCAGCCAATAATCGGCCAACGGCGTGCGGGCAAAGGCATGTGGCGACACCCCATTCGGATTGCGGTCGAGCCACCCGACGGCGCGCATCGCGAGATATTCGAAGTCGTGATACTGCACCGGCCCCCGCTGACGGCGCATGATGGCGATCGCCGGAGAGACCTGCTTCCAGCAGTGAACGATAAGCTTTGCAAATAGGTCCATAAACGTATCTTCAGATACCAGGCCGCGCTTGACGAGCGTCCCCATCTCGTTGAGCCAGTTGCATGCGATCATCTCGGGATGCGCCACGGGATCGACAAAACCGATCGCTTCCAGCTCGCAGCGATATTCGGGGTCCTCCAACCGTTTGGGCAGCGCTTCTTGGATGTAGGTTAAGGCGGCCTGGAGTTCCGGCGCGCGAAAGTCACGCTCGAGCGAAAGCAGTGCCTGCAGCTGGTTGCCGGCGCGAATATGGCGTAACTGAATGAGCGCAGCCCAAACACTGCCGACGACGATAACGAGCGTCCCGACTTGCGCCCAGGCGGAGATTGCATCAGCGCCCATCGAAGGCGTTTTCTTGGCTCGCTCGCCTCACCCCTAGACATTCCGTCTCGGACGCGCAGAGGAGCGGGGTAATGCTCTCGCTCGCCTATTCAGCTGCGATGCTCGGCATCGAGGGCTATGTCGTGCGCGTCGAAGCCGATAGCGCCGCCGGAACGCCGCACTTTGCGATTATCGGACTCCCCGACCGGGCGCTGGGGGAAGCTCGCGAACGCGTGCGTGCAGCGATAATCAACTCCGGCTTCGCCTATCCCGCCGGAAAGCTTCTCGTCAATCTCGCTCCCGCCGACGTGCGTAAAGCCGGCCCGGCATTCGACCTCGCAATTGCGCTGGCTCTGATCGGCATCGACGAATGATCGATCGCCGCGTCTTGCAGCAGTTCATCGCGCTCGGCGAGCTGGCACTGGACGGCAAGCTGCGCCCGGTCAGCGGCATCCTTCCGATGGTACTCGGCGCGCGCGAAGCCGGCTTTGCCAAACTCATCGTACCCTCGCTCAATGCCGACGAGGCCGCGCTCGTCGGAGGCACCGAACTGTATGCCGTCGATTCGCTGCAGTCGGCCATCGCGGTGATCGCCGGACACGGCGCGAAATGGCGCCGGCGTTGCACCGAGCCGGCTCTCGACCATGCCGATGAGCTGGTTCACGGCGACTTAGCCGACGTACGCGGTCAACTTGCCGCAAAGCGCGCGCTGGAAATCGCTGCAGCCGGCGGCCATAATCTGTTGCTCGTCGGGCCACCCGGTTGCGGCAAAACGATGCTGGCGCGGCGCCTCCCGTCGATTCTTCCGGCGATGTCGCTGCACGAGGCGCTTGAAGTAACGAAGATCTACAGCGTCGCCGGATTGCTGGTCGGCCGCGCCGGCGTCGTGCGCTCGCGGCCCTTTCGCTTTCCGCACCACACGATCACTCAGACCGCGCTGGTCGGCGGCGGCGCGTTCGTCAAACCCGGCGAGATCTCTCTCGCGCATCACGGAGTTCTCTTTCTCGACGAGACGCCTATAGCGGGTTTTTAGTGGTTCTTCGTTTCAGGTGGATGGGTGCCTTGCCGGGCCTGAGGACTGTGGCCACAATCGTATCGGAGGCGTCGTAAACTTCAGGGCCATACTGAACGGGACTGAGGCGTCGAAGCTTCTTCGCTACGGAGTCCACTAGCGGCCAATGCAGTTGCACCTCTGGTCGCCAGCGCGCGCGTTCACGTCGTTCCAAAATCGGCGGCCCAATCGCCTTAACCCATGGCGCTAAAGCATCCCGAACGCTCGTCTCAAAGGTGCCCGAAATTACGAGCTCGCCTCGCTCATTTTCGTGAGCATCCCATTTGCCAGACAACGTTTCACCCGGCTTGAGCGGAAATGCCTCCGCGTAAGCCCCCAACTTCTGCCATGTCATCTCCTCTGCCTTGGTGACTGGCACTTGCGCAAGTTTCTGCGCAACCGCTTGTCTTTGTGCGTGAAGCGCGAGCCGGTCCTGACCTGCACGCTCGATTAAACGCTCGGCTTCTGCGGCGATGGGGCCGCGCTTCGTTACCATCGTCATCGCTGCGTTGACGCGCTCGTCAATCCGTGTTTCTTTGTCGTCAAAAGTCGC
>DATAPM010000266.1:0-8078 GCA_036265225.1 Vulcanimicrobiaceae bacterium | reverse complement strand
CAGAAAGCCATCGCGTCGCCGTTGCTCGAGACCACCGTGGAAGGCGCGCACGGCGTGATCTTCAACATTACGGGCGGCCCCGATATGGCGATGTACGAAGTCAACGAAGCGGCCGAGATGATCAGCCGCGCGGTTGACTCGGAAGCGCAAATAATCTTCGGCGCCTCGATCGATCCGACGATGTCGGGCAAGGTGCGCGTGACGGTGCTGGCCGCCGGCTTCGGTACGCGGCGCGGTCACAGCCGTGCCCAGGGCGGCTATGCGTTCGATACCGGACGCCTGGAAACGGTCGCCCCGGTGACGATGGACGACATCGACGTGCCGGCTTTCCTGCGCTATCGCGGCTAACCAAGCCACCGTGAACGCCAGTCCCGCCCTCGACGCAATGTTGGGGGTGAGACTGCCCGTGCTGGACGACGGTTTCGTGCGCGTCGTCGACTACATGGGCGGCGACGAGTCCATCGTCCAAGCGGCGCGCGTTTCGTACGGCGCGGGCACCAAGCGCATCTCCGAGGACCGCGGGCTCATTCGCTACCTGATGCGTCACCGTCACACGACGCCGTTCGAGATGTGCGAGATCAAGTTCCACGTGCGCGTGCCGATGGATTGCTGGCGGCAATGGATCCGCCACCGCACTGCCAACATCAACGAATACTCGACGCGCTATTCGCTGGCCATCGATTCGGCGCAGGGAACGAGTGGGGAGCAGTGGCGGCGTCAATCGAGCGCCAACCGGCAGGGCAGCGAGGAAGCAATCGATGCCGCGGTCGGCCAGGACCTGTCCGAGCGCGAGCGCCAGCTGCAAACGCTGGCCCGCGAAGTTTACGAGGAGCGCATAGCCGCGGGTGTCGCCCGAGAACAGGCGCGCAAGGACTTGCCGGTTTCGACCTACACCGAAGCCTACTGGAAGATCGACCTGCACAATCTCTTCAACTTCTTGGCGTTGCGCATGGACGAGCACGCGCAGGAAGAGATCCGCCGGTACGCCACCGTGATCGGCGAACGGATCGTTGCGACGTGGTGTCCGCTGGCGTGGGAGGCGTTCGTCGACTACTCGCTAGAGTCGCTCGTGCTTTCGAAGATCGACAAAGAGATCATCGCGCTGATCGGCGGCGGCCACGCCGTAGATGCGGCCGCAAAAGCACAAGCGCTGGGTAAGCGCGAACGCAGCGAGCTCGAAGCGAAGCTTGAAATTCTGGCGATCGGCATACCCTGGGCCTAGGCTTCGGCCCAGGCGATTTGCTAGAAGTCTTCGGTTTCGCCGTGGAAATAGTCGAGTTGGGGAGATGCAGCGATAAGGAGCGAGTCGCGGCCTTCGATTAGTGGTGTGGGCATGTCGACCAGCAGCTTGTCGGAATCGGGATAGTAGCAAACGTCGAAAGTTTCGGTGCGTGCCAGTAGGAGGACCGTCGCAGGAGCGTCGCTCTCATTGAGCAGCTGATGCGTTCCCGAGACGCCGACCGGCAGCGCGATAAAGTCGCCCTTGCGGCAGCGGATGGTTCCCGAGAGCGTGCGAACGCTGGGCTCGCCGTCGAGTACGAGGAAAAGCTCCTCCTCGCGCGCGTGGCCGTGCAGCGGGCAGAAACGCGTGCCGGGTTCGAGCGTGCTGACGCGATAGCCAAGCTTGCGCGCGCCGATCGTAAATCCGACTTCGGCGTCGTGGCAGCTGAACTGCGACGGCTGCTCCGGATGCTCCACGCGCTCGTCGAGAAACTCCAGGTCGTCGAGATTGATGCGGAGCAGCTCCGCACCGGCGCGCGCATGGAGTGCAGCGTAGAGCGCGCCGTACGCGCCGGCAAAGACCGGCTCACCGAAGCTGGTAAGAATCGTTTCGGGATACTCACGCATGATTCGGCGCAAACCCAACGCGCCTTTGAGCGGGTCGGCGTAGGAGGACTCGGCGGGTAGCGAAAGCGCGCCCGCCGGCGTTCCGAGCAGCGTATCGCCGCAGAGGAGCGTCCGCGTCTCGATAATGCTGACGGCGAACTCGTTTGCGCGGTGCTGATCGGGTAAGGCGATCGCGCGCATACCCGGCGCGATCGTTTCGCGGTGGCCCGGTTCGCTGACGACCTTGCAGCCGTACCGAGCGGCCAGCAAGCGCGCGGCTTCGCGTCGTTCTTCACTCATCACGACGATCAGCGATAAGCCACCGAGGTCGTCGAGGGCCTGCGCGATCGGCTCGTCGGGGAGCAGGGGCTCGACGAGCACGTGGCCGCCCTCGCCGGCAAACACGTAGGCGTAAGCCGTTAGCGCCGATCCGGGCTGGATCTGCGAGAAGCAGTAGGCGTTAGGAATTCGCAGCGGTGCAAGCATGACTTGCTGGGGTTAGGGTGGCCTACGCCTTAGCCCTTCGAACGGCAACGGTCAACGTGGCGAGCAATGCAGCCCAGGCAGGCACCTTGATTAAGACCCAGAGCGGGTCGTCGCTCGCGCGAGCTGCCGTGTAGTCGCGCCACGCGACTTCGGCGAACTCTCCAGGCGGATATTGCCGAATGATTGCCGTCGGCGTTGGCAGATGCGGCGGGTGCAGCTCGAAGGCGTAGATCGTTACCGCCGCCGCGCAAAAGATGCCCATTGCGGCCCAGCGTTGGATACGCAGCGCCGCTAAGATCACGGCGCAGACAAAGAGACTCGCCAGAAAAAGCTGCTTCATGCCCCAAACGGCGATCCACGGTACGGAAAGCGCGCAGAGCGCCGCGGCCAAAACCGCACGCGCCGCGCCGCGCGTGGCGACGGCTAGCACCGCTAGCGCCGGAAGCGCAAAGCTCAGCTCTTCTTGATGGAGAAACGAGCCGCCGGTTACGGCGCAAAGCGCCGGAATAAAGACGAGAAGTTCGCGTCGCGCGAAGGCGCGGCGGGTGCGCGGCGCCAGCCACAGGCCGACCGCCAAGAACAAGACGTAGGAGAGCGCTCCGGCGGCGCGCGCGGCGGCAGATCCAAGGCCGGCGTACGTCGCGAGATACGTCAGGCTGTATTGAAACGGGAAGGAGAGTTCCGAGGCCGCGTGCGCGGGAAGTACGCCGGCAAAGTAGGCGACCAGACCGTTCCCCCCGAGAAGCAAAAGCGCGACGCCCGCAAAAGCGGCCGCGGTAATCCCCAGCGCAACGCGCGCGCGAGGTACGAAGGCCAGCGTTGCCAGTACGACCGGCAACCCGACGGTCGGTTCGATTGCGGTCGCAACAGCGAACACGCCCGCAAGCGAATCACGGCCGCGCGACAGCGCGAGTCCGCACAAGGCGAGCGCCGCGAGCGAAAACGGGACGATTTGTCCCGTATTGAGTCCGGCATACGCGGTCGAGAGCAGCAGCGCGGCGATCGCTAAAGGTACGGGCACCCCCAGGCCGGCCAGCGCTGCGGCGCAGAGCATCACGGCGACGAGTATTGCCGTTGCGTCAATGACGCGCGCGATAGGAAACGGCAATCGCGCCAGCGCCATGAAGGGAAGAAAGTCGTAGGCAGGCTGCGGCGCCGGAACGGCCAGGCCGGCATTGACGGCAAAGACGCGATCGCGAAACGTCGTGCCGGTGTTGACGCGATGCTCGCAGGCGTGCAGCGGCTCGTAGGTATAGGGGCTCGCCTTGCGGTCCAGGGCATCGCCGGCGCAGAAGAAGTCGGGAAAGTCGTCCATTGCGCGCCACGGAAGCGCATCGCCGAGGCGCGCGAAATCGCGCAGAGCCGCCGCGCCCAACAGCAACAGGAATGCCGCGAGCAGTATTTGGTTTTTGCCGGCGTTCATTCTGCAGAGCGGGGGTTGGGGCGCAACGTCATCAGGGCGGCGGCGAGGATCCCGGTGAGCCCCAACCACGTAGGCAGCTTGATTAGGAGCCACCCTAAGTCGGGCTTGGGCAGGGCCGCGACGTAGTCGGCCCACGCTGCTTGCGCCAGTTCGTCGGGAGCGAACGACCGAGTCGTCGTTGCGACCATCGGCGCCGGCGGCGCAAGCCCGAAAACGTACAGCGTCAGAGCGATCATGCACGGAAGGGCGATTGCGAGCGTGAGCCCGGCGCGCAGACGCACCAGGAGGACCGCGACCACAAAGACGCTCGCGAGAAAGAGCTTCTTGGCGATCCAAGCGGCGATCCACGGCACGGCGAGCAGCGCGACTGCAACGAGCGCGAGATCGCGGGCCGGCCCGCGCAGGCGCGTCGCGAGCACGACCGCCGCCGGGATCGCGAACGCGACGTTGACCATGTGAACGTACGGTCCGCCGAAAATACTAAGTGCGGCCGGAAGGTAGACCAAAAGCTCGGGCGCGTCAATGGAGCGCGCCAGTCGAGTTCCAAGCCAAACACCGATTACCAGCATCGCCGCGTACCACGCCTCGCCCGCGAGCAGCGCGAGATTCGGCGCGAGCCCGGCAGCGCTCAAGAGGTACGTAAGGCTGTATTGGTAAGCGTAGCCCGTTTCCGCCGCCGCCTGCGCCGGAAGCACTTTTGCTAAATATTCGGTAACGCCGCCCGCGCCGGCCACGGCAAACGCCGTAACCGCCAGCGCCGCTCCGGAAAGGAGCAACGCCGCGCGGGCGCGCGGTGCGCAGCAAAGGAGGGCGGCGACCACGGGCAGGCCGAGATGGGGCTCGATCAGCGTCAGAGCCGCCAACACGCCGGCGACTACCGGGCGTCCTTTGGCGAGCGCGACCCCGCAATACACGAGCGCGACTAATGCGAACGGGACGACTTGCCCGGCCGAAAGGAGCACGAAACCGGCCGGCAAGAGTAGCGCGAGGGCGGCGACGTCGAGTGGAACCGAAAGGAGGCTCAGGCCGAATATACACGCCGCGACCGCCACCGTTATCGCAACGGCATGAAGCACGCGCGCTAGGTTGAAGTTGAGCCGCGCCGCGGCCATGAACGGCGGAAAGTCGTACGGGGGCAGCGGGGCCGGAACCACGCGACGGGGATCGCGGCGGTAGGCTTCCCCGGTGTTAACGCGATGTTCGCATCGGCGCAACGATTCGTAGCGATAGGGATCGGCGCGTGCGTCGAGGGCCGATCCGGCGCAATAAAAATCGGAAAAATCGTAGAGCTGTCGCCATGGGAGCGCGTCGCCGAGCCGTGCGAAGTCTCGCACCGCGGCAACGGCCAGAAGCGTCAGCGCCACGATAACGACGACGCGTCCGGCGTTGCTGGCGCGAGCTCGGCGCATGCTCGACAGTAGCCGGTGTCGCGCACGGACTCCTGCACGCCGCACCTCTTGCGCTTTAGATTCGGCTGGTATATAAGAAGTAGCACGCGCCGCTTCACGGCGACGCAAGATTCGTCAACGAACGAAGAGGTTGGGTGTGGCTCTTTGTTTTCGTGCAACGGCGTTGCCGCGCGAGCGCGATCGCCTCGTTGCGCAATATTGGTATCTTTGCCGGCGTGCGGCGCGCCGTTTCATGCGCCGCGGACTCGATCGGGCCGATTTGGAGCAGACCGGCGCGATCGGTTTGATAAAGGCCGTGGATCGTTTCGATCCCGAGCAACGCGCTCCGTTCGAAGCCTACGCGTGGCTGCTGGTCGTCGGCGAGCTGATGCATTACGTTCGCGACAGCGAGCGCGTGCTACGCGCGCCGCGCGGCGTGCGCGACGCCGAGCGCCGCTGGTCGGCGGCGGAACGGCAGCTGTGGAGCGTGCTCGGACGGGAACCGCGTGAAAGCGACGTCGCCCGGCGCGTCGGCGCGACGCCCGGCGAAATCCGCGAGATCTTGGCCTATCGCGCCAGCCGCCGGGTGCTCTCCTTCGAAGCGCTCCCTCTATCGGATCAGCGAACGCTCGGCCCTCCGATCGACGAAGTTCTCGATCGCATGGCGGTGGAGCAGATGCTCGCCGCGCTCCCGCCGATCGAGCGGCAAATCGTACGCGCAATATATCTCGGAGGACTTCCGGTTGTGGACGTGGCGAAACGCCTCGGTTACTCGCGCCGTCACGTGACGCGGCTGCATCGCAGCGCCTTGGAACGGCTCAAGCATGCGCGGCAGCGCGAGGCGTCACGGTGAAGTAGCGTCCGCTCCCGGCGCCGAAGGGCGCCATCGAATGTTTCGCTACTTGACGGCGGGCGAGTCGCACGGCCCCGCGCTGGTTGGAATTCTTGACGGAGTTCCGGCGCATCTTCGCTTGGACGTCGCTGCCATCAACGAAACCTTGGCACGCCGTCAGGGCGGCTACGGGCGGGGTGCGCGCATGAAGATCGAGAGCGACGCCGTGGAGTTTCTCGCCGGCGTTCGCGGCAGCGAGACGCTGGGCTCCCCGATTGCCGTGGTGGTGCAAAATCGTGACTACCTTACGCCGAAGAATCGAGCCCTGATGGACCCCCTAACCGGTGCCGGGGATCCGCTGACCAACCCGCGCCCCGGGCACGCCGACTATGCCGGAGCGTTGAAGTACCGGCAGCGCGACCTGCGCAACGTTTTGGAGCGCGCCAGCGCGCGCGAGACGGCGATGCGCGTCTGTCTGGGCGCCATTTGCGCGCAGTTTCTCGGCGCGCTGGGAATCAGGACGCGCAGCTACGTCGCGCGCATCGGACCCGTCGAGGCGCCGTTGCTCGACGACTGGAACCAGGAAGACGTCGAATCGAGCGACGTCCGCTGTCCCGATCCACCTGCCGCGCAAGCCATGATCGAAGCGATCGATGCCGCGCGCGGTGCAGGGGATACCATCGGCGGCCAATTCGTCGTGCGCGTCGACGGCATGCCGGTCGGCGTCGGCAGCAACCGTCAACCTAACCAAAGGCTCGATGGCGTGCTTGCCGGCGCGGTTATGGGGATGCAGACGGTGAAGTCGGTTGAGATCGGCATAGGCGCCGGCGTCGCGGCGACGCCCGGCTCGAAAGCGCACGACGTCTTTGCCCTCGACGGCGGCAGCGTCGTTCGGGGAAGCAATCGTGCCGGCGGGATCGAGGGCGGCATGAGCAACGGCGAGCCGATCGTCGTTCGCGTATCGGTCAAGCCGATTCCGACGCTGATGAAGGCGCTTCCGTCGGTCAACTTGCACGCGCGCGCCGATGCTCCGGCGACGATCGTGCGCAGCGACGTCTGCGTCGTTCCGGCGGCGGCAATCGTAGGTGAAGCGATGGTGCGCCTGGCCTTGATGAAACCGGTCTTGGAAAAGTACGGCGGCGACTCGATGGAGGAGACGCTCGATAACCTGCGCCGCGGCCAACAGGCCGCCGAACGGCTCTTCGCACGCTGAACGATAAACCGGCGCGCAAGCGCCACGTTGCATTGGTCGGCTTCATGGGCTGCGGCAAATCGATGATCGGACGCAAGCTCGCGCGTAGACTGAAATGCGGTTTCGTCGACACCGACGAGTTGATCGTGCGCGCGCACGGCACGATACCGGAGATCTTTGCCAACGAGGGCGAGGGTGCTTTTCGCACCTACGAAAGCCAAGCCGTACGCCAGGCGCTGGAGAGCGAAGCGGAGAGCGTCATCGCGCTCGGAGGCGGGGCGCTTACCGCGGCGACCAATCGTCGGCTACTGGAACGCTACGCTCATCGCGTCTTTATCAAGGCCTCAGCCGGTCAAATTCTCGCGCGTTTGCGGCGCAGTCGCGAGGTGCGGCCGCTGCTGGGTGCGACGCCGACTCTAGCGAGCATCAACGAGCTGTACGCTCGTCGCATGCCGCAATATTTGGGCGCCGACCACGTGGTCGAAACCGAAGGAAAACGTGCCGGCGACGTGATCGAGGAGACGATTGCGTGGCTGCATTCGCGCCAACCCGGGAGCGGCGGTACGTGAGCGTTTCCATTGCCAACTACGATCTCGGTTACCCGATCGTCGTAACGGGTGACGCCGGGGCCGCGGTCGACGAACTGATCGAACGGCAAGGTCCCCCGGCAGCGGTCGTTTGCGATGCAAACCGGAGGGTTCGCGCGATTGCCAAGACGCTGGCGGCGGACCGCGCGGCACTTCTGAGCTTTACCTTGGGCGAGCAACGAAAACGTCTGGAGACGGTGGAGCAGGTGCTCGATACGATGCATCGCGCCGGCGTCGAACGCGACTCGTGGGTTCTGGGCGTGGGCGGCGGCATCGCCGCCGATCTCTTCGGATTCGCAAGCGCGATCTACATGCGCGGCATCGGTTACGCGCACGTTGCTAC
>DATAPM010000265.1:0-6135 GCA_036265225.1 Vulcanimicrobiaceae bacterium | reverse complement strand
CCACTCGCTCTTTGCGTTGCGCGCGCTCCCGGCAATATTCGCCGCAGCCGGCGCGTACGTCACGTGTCTGCTGGCGATCGAAATGGGCGGGGGCATCTTCGCTCAAGTCCTCGGCGTGCTCGCATACCTTGCCGCCGGCGTCCTGGAGAGTTTCGGTGCCAAGGTTGGACCCGACATGGTCGGGCTTTGGCTGTGGCCGCTGTCTGCGTTGTACGTCTTGCGCATCGCTAAAGGCGGCGACGCGCGTCTGTGGTTGGCAGCCGGTGCGGCCATCGGCTTTTCGCTGGAGAGTAAGTACAGCGCACTCTTCTTCGCCGTCGCGCTCGTCGTCGGACTCCTGATCGTTTCGCAGCGCCGCATCCTCGCAACGCCATGGTTCTTAGCCGGCACCGCGCTGGCGCTGCTGCTCGCGTTGCCGAATTTTCTCTGGCAAGCGCTGCACGGTTTTCCGATGTGGGAGCTGCTGCGCAACGGCCAGCAAGGGAAAAACGTCGTCGCAAGCCCGGGCCTGTTTCTTTTCCAGCAACTGCTGCTCACGAATCTCTTCGCGTGGCCCATCTGGGTCGCCGGTCTCATCGCGCTGTTGCGCGGTGGCGCGGCACGGTTTCTCGGCTACGCTTACATCGTTCTGATCGCGATCATGATCGCTCTGCACGCCAAGCATTACTACCCCGCCGACGTCTATCCGATTCTGATGGCAGCCGGCGGCGTTGCGATAGAGGGTTGGATCGGGTTACCCGCCCTACGCTACGCAATCGCAACCGTCGTCGTCGCGGCGTGGCTTTTCTTCGCTCCCTTCTCGCTCCCGGTGCTCTCCGAGCCGGCTATGGTGCGCTACTCGGCATTCGTCGGTCAGCTATTGCACATTCGGCGCTCGGCGATGGCGACCGAGCATCATCGAAGCTCGGCGCTTCCGGAAGACTGGGCCGACATGCACGGCTGGCCCGAGCTGACCGCGACGATTGCGAACGTCTACCGTTCGTTGACGCCGGCGGAACGGGCGCAAGTCGTCGTAGTCGCGAGCAACTACGGAGAAGCGGCCGCGGTCGACTTCTTCGGGGGCGCCTACGGATTGCCGCCGGCAATTTCGGGTCACAACAATTACTGGCTCTGGGGAACGCACGGTTACAGCGGCAACGTCATCATCGACGTAAACGGTGACTGCGGAGCGACGAGCTTTCCGGGATTGTTCCGCACCGCGCGGCTGGCGGCGCGGTCGAATCCGGCTTGGGTAATCTCCTACGAACAGAAAATTCCTATCTCCGTCTGCACGGGAATCCGCACGCCGCTCTCGCAGCTCTGGCCCAAACTACGCGATTACATCTAACGCTAGACGCCGAGTGCCTCGAGAAAGCGCGGATAGACGAGATCGGTTCGTGCCAAGGGCTGCTCCGGGTCGACGATGTCGTGATGGCGCGGAAGATTCTCCAGTTCGGTGTAGCTTACGCCATGCGGGTTCCAGTGCCGCCAGTTTTTTACCACTTGTTCCGTCACGGCGTTGCTCACCGCAGGATCGTTGCGATTCACGATCGTGACGATGCGCTCGGTAAGCGGCGCGTGCCTTCGTGCGGCAACGTAAACGGCCTCGGCAATCGACATCGTTCCGCCTAGCACTCGAGTCGGAAAACGCGGATAAGCGGCAAAGGGCCGGCGCGCGTCACCCACTCGCGGATCCCACCACATGAACCGGTTAGGAAACGCGCGCAAGCCCCAGGATAAGAGCCGGCCGGCAAATCTCGGCAGATGTAAGAGTCCGAAATTTGGCGCGATCAACACCGCAACGTCGAGGCGGCGGAATTGCGCACAGTAGCCGGCCAGCAGAGCGCCCATCGAAATACCCAGTACGCCGGTGCGCTCGCCCAGCCCGCAGGCAATGTCCACTGCTTCGTTCGCCGTGCGCACTAACGCCTCGGGCGTAACTCCGGCGATTCGCGTCGTCATGCGGTCGCGGTCGCCGTGCTCGGGCATGCGGGGAACCAGAACGTTAACGCCGCGTTCGAAGAGCATCGGCGCGAACGCCGAGTACTGCGCCGGGCTGTTCGTCAGCCCGTGGAAGAGAACGACGGCGAGGTCCGAGCGCCGCCCGGTGCTGAGAAGCTTCGTGCGCGCCTGCGGTAAGATGCTCGCATCGTCGCGCGACGCCAGCGCCGTCGCGCGCTCGAGAGCGTCTTCGTACGAGCGCGCGGGCGACGCGTTAAACGCGAAGGCGCCAGGCGCAGCCGAGGAGATGATCGTTTACCATGCCCGTGGCCTGCATGAATGCGTAGCAAATCGTCGGGCCAACGAAACGGAAGCCACGGCCGGCGAGCGCGCGACTCATCGCCTCCGAGCGCGGCGTGGAGGCCGGCACGTCCTCGGGACGGCGCGGTTTGTTAAGAATTGGAGTGCCGTCGACGAACCGCCAAAGATAGTCGTCTAGACTTCCAAACTCTTCTTGCACGTCGAGTACGGCGCGCGCGTTGGTAATCGTCGACTCGATCTTGGCCCGGTTGCGGATGATGCCTTGGTCGAGCATTAGGCGTTCGACGCGGGCGCGGGTTATTCGCGCCACGGCGGCCGGATCGAACGCGCGGAAGAGCTCGCGATACCGCGCGCGCTTGCGTAATACCGTCGCCCAACTCAAGCCGGCTTGGGCCCCCTCTAGCACCAGCATCTCAAAGAGCCGGGAGTCGTCGTGCAAGGGAACCCCCCACTCTTCATCGTGGTAGGCGCGCATTTCGGGCGTCGTCGCCCACGAACATCGTTTCACCGGTTGCAACGGCGTTCCCGGACCGTATCCGTAGAAGGTTAGGCTAGAACCGCTTCGCGCTGCGGATCGATTGCTTTGAGCAGGTGCGGATGAACGCGGTCCGCGAGCCGCCACGGCCGAATCGGCGTCACGATGTCGTGTGAAAGCGGCAAGCCCCGAATCACGGCGAGCTCCACGCTCTCCGGACGGTGGTTGTGCCACATGCGATAGAGCCGGCGAATCGCATAGTTGTTGACCGCAACCTCGGTTGCATTGGCGACGATCGTTACGTTCTCGGCGGCTGGACGATGGTCTCGCGCCTCGTCGAACAGCACGCGCGCGATGCGATGCGCGTGTCCGATCGCATGCGTCGCGTAGCGCGGGTATCCGTGCGACGACGTATGCCGCTCTCGCAGAATCGGGTTCCACCAGTGAAAGCGATTTGGCACGCGTAAGAGATGTTCGGCGACCGGACCCATCAAACGATTCGGAATCAGGGAGACGCCGAAGAACGGCGCGATGGGAACGGAACGCTCTACGGGATAGCGCTGCGCAATCCATGCGGCGAGCAAGCCGCCCAGCGAAAAACCGGCGACGGTGATCCGTTCGCCGAGCTCCTGCGCCACCTCAACGTACTCGGCAACGGCGTCGTAAAGTTCCTCGGCACGCAGTCGCTCGAGTGCGGGTGACAGCCGATCCGCGTGCCCGTGATGCGGAAGCCGCGGAACCAGAACGTTATGACCGCGCTCGTACAGGTCGTAAGCGACGCGTTCGAACTGCGCCGGCGTCGTGCTCATGCCGTGAAGCAGCAGGAAGACGCGCTCCGGACGGTGCGGATGGATGTGGGCGATCGTGCGTCCTGCAGGGGCGACGCCTGGGTGGTCGTGAGCCATAAGGCGCTCGAGACGCGAAAAAGAGGTTGCCAAGTAAAAGTCCTTAAGAGCAGGGGCGTGTATCTCCTCTCAGGGCGCTCGCGAGAGCTCATCGCCGACGAGGATCGCTACGTCGCACATACCTATTCACCGCTCGATTTGGTCGTCGAACGGGGCGAGGGTGTTTGGCTCTGGGACGTTGACGGCAGGCGCTATCTCGACTGCGTCAGCGCGTACTCCGCCGTCAATCAAGGACACTGTCATCCGCGCGTTCACGCCGCACTAGTCGAACAGGCGTCGCGCATCACGCTTACCTCGCGTTCGATGCGTAACGATCGGCTCGCCGGTTTTCTCGAGCAGCTTACGCAGCTCTGCGGCTACGACAAAGCCGTGCCGATGAATACCGGAGTAGAAGCGGTCGAGACGGCGGTGAAGTTGGCGCGGCGCTGGGGTTACGCGGTCAAGGGCATCCCCGAAGATCGCGCCGAGATCGTCGTCTTCGCCAACAACTTCCACGGTCGTACCATGACGGCGATCAGCGCCAGTTCTACGCCCGAGTACCGCGCCGGCTTCGGGCCGTTCGTTCCGGGATTTGTCGTGATACCGTTCGGCGATGCGGGAGCGCTCGAGAGCGCGATCAACGCCAACACGTGTGCAGTGTTGATCGAGCCGATACAGGGCGAAGGCGGGGTCAACATTCCGCCCGACGGCTACTTAAAACGCGTCTGGGCGCTCTGCCGCGAGCACGACGTTTTAATGATGGCCGACGAAGTGCAGACGGGATTCGGGCGCACCGGCGAACTTTTCGCCTGCGATTACGAAGAGGTCAAGCCCGACGTACTGATTGTCGGTAAGGCCTTGGGAGGCGGCTACTACCCGGTCTCGGCGGCGCTCGCCAACGATGCACTCATGAACCTCTTCCAGCCAGGCGATCACGGCAGTACGTTCGGCGGCAACCCGCTTGCCTGTGCGGTTGCACAAGCCGCGCTCGACGTGACGGTGAGCGAGGAGCTTCCCGCCCGGGCGCGCGCCGCCGGCGCCAAAGTGATGGCCGGCTTGCGTGCCATCGGCTCGCCCGCAATCGCCGAGGTCCGTGGCCGTGGCCTGTTGATCGGCGTCGAGCTGAAGTTTCCGGCCAAATATTTGAGTTCGGCGCTGCTCGAGCTGGGGGTTGCGGCCAAGGACTGCCGCCCCCACGTGCTGCGTATCGCCCCGCCGCTGGTCATCGACGACGAGGCCATTGCCTACCTTTTGGATCGCTTTGCCGAGGCATTGACGGCCGCTCAGAAGCGCCCTTGACATTCCCCCAGACCCGCGTGATATGTTAGCCGGGCCGAAGCAGCGGCTCGTTCCGCTCACCGGATGCCTGCGGGCGATCCGGTCTTCACTAAAAGGAACTCACGGCTGGTTCCACGGTGGGGCTGCTCCGGCGGCGCCTTTTTCATTTATGGAGATAACCTCATAGCAAGACCTCTACGCGTCAACGATCAGATACGCATTCGCTCGGTCCGGGTGATCGATGAAAACGGAAATCAACTCGGGATTCTGCAAACCGAAGACGCGCTGGCACGCGCGCGAAGCGCCGGACTCGATTTAATCGAGGTTTCGCCGACCGCTCAGCCACCCGTCTGCAAGATTGCCGATTTTGGGCGTCTCAAATACGAGCAGTCCAAGAAAGACAAGGACGCACGTAAGAAGCAGCGCCACTTCGAACTAAAAGAAGTGAAACTGCGGCCGAAGATTGAGACGCACGATTACGAGACGAAGGCGCGGATGGCGGAGCGGCTCTTGCTCGACGGGAGCAAGATCAAGGTAACGATCATGTTCCGTGGACGCGAAATTACGTATACATCGTTCGGGCGCCGGCTGCTCGATCGGATGGCGCAAGATCTGGCGCCGCTGGCGGCGGTCGAACGCGAACCGAGACTTGAAGGAAAGAATATGTTCATGATCATGGCGCCGCGCGCGAATCCGACCGGGCCGCCGAAATTCTCGGTCGTTCGCGAGCGCGAGGCTAAAGAGACCGAGATCGTGGACGAAACGCAAACTGAAGAGATCGTAGAAGAAACGCAAGCGAAGGAGCCAACCAGTGCCTAAGATTCGAACCCACCGCGGGACCGCGAAGCGCGTCAAAGTTACCGCAACCGGCAAGGTGTTGCACCGTCATCAGTTCAGCGGCTGCGGACATATTCTGAGCAAGAAGTCGCGCAAGCGCAAGCGCAACTTCCGCAAGGATCAGCCCACGTTCAAGGGCGATCTGAAGCGCCTCGCTCCGACTATTCCCTATCTGGTTTAAGGAGGGGCTGCATCAATGGCACGCGTCAAACGCGGAGTACACGGTCTCAAGCACCGCCGCCGGGTAATGAAGCTCGTCAAGGGCTTCCGGGCCGCGAGGCGCCGCAACTACCGGGTAGCAAACGAAGCGCTCCTCAAATCGCTCGCCTATGCCTAC
Organism: Vulcanimicrobiaceae bacterium; assembly: GCA_036265225.1. Lineage (GTDB taxonomy): Bacteria > Vulcanimicrobiota > Vulcanimicrobiia > Vulcanimicrobiales > Vulcanimicrobiaceae > Cybelea. The sequence goes on along the minus strand of DATAPM010000265.1, from coordinate 83 downwards.
CGCGACCGGCGCGTTCGCAAGCGCGATTTCCGTTCGCTCTGGATAAGCCGGATCAACGCCGCGGCCCGTCGCGAGGGGCTCTC
>DATAPM010000264.1:0-3586 GCA_036265225.1 Vulcanimicrobiaceae bacterium | reverse complement strand
CCCATACTGCAGGCGCAGCTCGCCAAAGTCGATCCAACGACGACGTACAAAAATGCGACTCCGACGGCGCGGCGCATCGATGCCTTGAGCATGCGCGATTGGATCGAGCAATACGTTCCCGGAGGAATCAATTCGCGGCTCGGGCGGTTGATCAAAGTTTCGTACGCTAACGAGTATGGGCGCGACGTCGAAGAGCTGAGTGCGCTGAATCTGGTCGTGCAGCTTGGGGCCCAACGCCACTACGCCCAAGATCGCGAGATGAACGTCCTGGGCTACTCCGATCAGCGGTACATCCTCGCCAACGGGAGCCAATCGCTCCCCGAGGCGATTGCGGAGTGGTTACCGGCGGGCTGCGTAATACGCAACTACCGGCTGCTAGCGATCCGGCGTCTGCCTAAGGGTACCTACGAGCTGCATTTTGACGCGGGCGGAACGCGCCAGACCGTCTATGCCGACCGTGTCGTGCTGACCATACCGTTCATCGCTCTGCGCGGGCTCGATTATTCGAGTACCGGCTTTGATTCGGCGAAGGCCAACGCAATAGAGAATCTCGGTTACGGTTATCACACCAAGCTGCACTTGCAGTTCGATCGCCGGGCCTGGATACGCGCCAATCATCCGTGGCCGCAGCCGGCGTCCGGCCAGATCTGGACGACGTTGCCGTCGCAGAGCGCGCTCGACTTTTCGTTAGGTCAACCCGGGAAAGACGGATTGATCGAAGTCTTTACCGCCGGTGCGGCCGGAATGCTCGACACGCCGCCGATGCCGTACGCGCGCGCGGATCAGTCGGCCGCCGTAAAGGCGCACGCGACGGCCTTCTTCGAACAGCTCGATCGCATTTGGCCGGGCGTCTCGCCGGCGTGGAATGGCAAAGCGACGTTCGGTAACGCGCAGGCCGACCCCAATATTCTCGCGAGCTACTCGTGCTGGCTGGTAGGTCAATATACGACGATCGCCGGTCACGAAGCGACGCCGCAAGGGCGCGTGCATTTCGCGGGCGAGCACACGTCGGTTGAGTACCAAGGCTTCATGGAAGGTGGTGCCGAGTCGGGGCTTCGCGCTGCCGGGGAGATACTTAGCGCCTACCACATGGCGCCGCGTCGCGCCACGGGATAGCGCCGTGCACATCGTTGGAACCGCCGGCCACGTCGACCACGGCAAGTCGGCACTCGTTGCCGCGCTGACCGGAACCAATCCGGATCGCTGGGTCGAGGAACGAGAGCGCGGCATGACCCTCGATTTGGGCTTCGCGCACTTACGATATGACGACGGAGTCGAGGGCGGCATCGTCGACGTTCCCGGGCACGAGCGATTTTTGCACAACATGCTGGCCGGGGCGGCGGGCATGGAGTTGCTGCTGCTGATCGTCGACGCGGTCGAGGGCGTCATGCCGCAGACGCTCGAGCATCTGCAGATCCTGCAGTTTCTCAACGTCCGCCGCATCATCGTCGTGGCCAGCAAGATCGACTTGATCGACGAGGCCGAAAGAGATGACGTTGCGCCGCGCATCGCCGAACATCTTCAGGGGACGATTGCCGCCTCGGCGCCGATCTATCCCGTATCCGTCGTCACCGGCGAGAACCTCGACACGTTGCGGAGCGTGCTGCACGACGAACTTGCGTCACTGCCGCCGCGCAACACCGACGCGCCGGCCTATCTGCCGGTCGACCGCGTCTTTTCGCTTCCCGGTTTAGGTACCGTCGTCACCGGCACGCTGATGCAAGGCCGCATCGAAACCGGCGAAACGCTGATGTTGGAACCCGGCGGTAAGACGGCGCACGTGCGCAGTATCGGCGTCTTCGGTTCGACGCGCCCGAGCGTCGAAGCGGGCGCGCGCGTCGCGCTCAACCTGCCCGGCATCGACCGGCAAGAAATCGAGCGCGGCCACGCCCTCGTCGGGCGCGAGCTTTCCGCGCGCACGAACTTCGCCGTTCGATTCGTACCGTTGCAGAGCGCGCTCTCGCTAATCGGGCGCCGCACGGCGGTCCGCGCATACGTCGGTTCGAGCGAAGTTCTCGGGACGCTCGTCGCGCAGAATGGATCGGTCACCGCCAACGAAATGCGTGCCAATCTGCACCTGCGCGAGCCGGTCGTGGCATTCCCGGGACTGCGCTTCGTGCTACGCCGGCCGTCGCCGATGACGCTGCTGGGCGGCGGACGCGTCGAAGCACTCGACGTATCCGACGACGCCGATAGCGTGGGTGCTGCCGAACGCGCGGCAGCGGCACTTTTACACGAACATGGGTTGCAGCCCGTCGATCTCGCGGCCGTCGCACTAGCCGTCAACCTTCGCGAGCGGGCCGCTCGCGAGGTGTTAGAGCGTTTAGTTGCACGGGAAGAAGCCTTGCCGATCGAACGCCCGGCAGAATACGTCGACGGCGCCGCGGCTCGCGTATTGCTGGCTCGCGTCGTTGAAGGTCTGCATGACGCACAAGAACGTGAGACGTGGGCGATGGGCGTCACTTCGCTCGCGCTTTCGCGTTCGCTGGGCATCGGCGAGCCGCTGCTCGTTCGCATCATGGAGCGCTTTGTTTCCGAGGGACGCCTGTTGCATCGCAGCGGCTATTATTGCACCGTCGATCACGAGCCGGCGTTTACGTCAGAGCAGCAAGCCTTTTTCGACCACCTCGTTCCGCTCGACGAGGAGCAACCGTTCCTGCCGATACCGTTTGCCGGCGCGGCAGCGGCGGTGAAACTCGCCAAGCTCACCGGCGCGGTCAGAGCTTTCGACACGTTACTCGCGCGGGGTGCCCTCGTTAAAGTGGGCGACGATCTCTATCGCGGCTCGCAGATCGCGGACATCCGGACGCGGGTCGAAACGCTGCTGACCGAGCGGGAACGCATGACCGCCGCCGAGTTCCGGGATCTGTTAGGGACGTCGCGCAAATACGCGGTGCCGATGCTGGAATGGCTCGACGGCCACGGCATTACGATTCGCAGCGGCGACTTCCGCACTCTGCGCCGAAACGCCGCCTCCCGCTCGTAGCGAACCACCCTAAGGGCGCTCGACCCTCGGCCGCCCGCTGGAGCTTGCGCTCTTCTGTGCTTTGTGTTACAAAGTAAATGACTTTGCAACGCAAAGTTTAAGGACGGCACTCTCTACGAGGTGGGCATGCTCAAGCGTCTGATCGCCATTACGGTCATTTTTGTCGGTGCCGGGATCGCCTGGATGATCCTAGGAGGGACGCTCGTACAACGCACTTCAGACTCAGACTCCACGCAGCGCGCCAAGCTTACCGCGCAGTGGGGTGGCCCGCAGGCGCAGACCGCGCCGTCCGTCCAAGCGCGCGTCGCTCGGGAGACGTTCAACCGGGATAAGAAGCGCGTCGAGCGCGGCTATGAAAACATCGTCGTTCCCCTGCGCAGCAGCCGCGTCGACGTAAAGCTGAATCTCGAACAGCGTCGCGTTGGGCTGCTCTGGTACAATCTGTATTCGGTCCGGTTCTTGGCTCGTTATAAGGTTCGCAATAACACGCAGTCGTCCGAGCTTTCGGTGCACTTCGGCTTTCCCTCGAGCCAGGCGACCTACGCGAATTTTACGGCGGCGGTGGGCGGCCGGCGCATCGCCGATCCGGCATCCCTGGAT
>DATAPM010000263.1:0-5184 GCA_036265225.1 Vulcanimicrobiaceae bacterium | reverse complement strand
AGACCGAACCCGAGACCGTAGGGATACCATCCGCCGTAGTACCCGGGGTAGAAGCCGCCATAGTACGGGTAGCCCCCATAGCCGTAGCCGTAGCCGGACCCGTAACCGACGTTGTAGCCGGGATACGGGGTGAAGGCTTGCCAGTTGAGGACGTCAACCCGGTTGGCTTGGTACGTCCCGTGGTCGCTGTAGCCATAGACGACCACCTGCATGCCCTCGACCAGGCGCGTGCCGGTCGGGTTGATGACCGTGCCTTGGTGTAGGCTGATGTGGTCGTTGTAGCCGTGAGAATCGTGCATATAGACGATCCACTGGCCGTCAAAGCCGTTCAGAGTGCCGCGGATATAATCTTTTTGGGCGTAGGTCGGCTCGGGCAGCGCATACGACGGCCGCGGGCCCGACGTTTGCGGCTCCTGCGGATAGGGCTCCTGCTGAGGGTATTGCTGCTGAGGGTACGACTGCTGCGGGTATGAGGGCGCCTGCTGCGGATAAGGCGGCGGCTGCGGGTTCTGCGGCGGCTGGTCGGGGTAGGGCTCCTGTTGCTGCGGCCCCTGCTGCTGCGGATACTGTTGCTGCGGGTACTGCGGATAGGGATTCTGCTGCGGGTAAGGCGGCGGTTGCTGCGCAGAAGCAAAGGTCGGTAGAACGAGCGCACCGGCCGCGGCCAGCGTCGCTGCGATCGTGGCAATCGAGCGTCGGGACGTCATATGCTCCTAGTATATCTCCGTCGAGATGGCAGTGGGGTTAGAATACGCCAAAAAAGCGCGGGCTTGACTCCGACGCTGTGTCAGGGCCTAAGCTGGGACGCGAGAAAGAAACGATGGAAACCGCAAACGCCAAGCTGCGCCACGTAAAGGCCTTTGCCGACGATGCCGGCGTTACCGTTCGCACGCTGCATCTTTACGACCGGCTTGGTTTACTCAAACCTGCAGCCCTTACGGCCTCCGGTTACCGGCTGTACGGGGAAGCAGAGCTCGAACGGCTCGAGCAAATCTTGGCTTTGCGTTTTGTCGGATTCAATCTCGAACAAATCAAGGAGTTGCTAAGCGGGTCGATTCCGCCGTTACTGGTTGCGCTGCGCATGCAGCGCGAGGTCATCGCTCGCCAGAAGCGCCGCCTCGAATCGGCGCTGGCGGCGATCGACGAAGTCGAGCGAACGCTCGCGGGAGACGAATCGGCCGACCGCTGGAAGGCGCTCCAAACCGTCATTGAGGTTTTTAAAATGCAAAACGATTGGGACTGGACGAAAAACTTCTACTCCGAGGAAGCGCGCGCCAAAATCGCCGAGAACCTCAGTGAAACCTCACGCGAAGCGATCGAACAGGGACAACGCGCGTGGGCGACGCTGCTGGCGGAAATCGAAGAAGCGGTGCGCAATGGTCTCGACCCGCAGAGCGACGCGGCGCGACTTATTGCCGAACGCTATCGCGAACTGTTGGCAGAGTTCACACGCGGCAACGCCGAAATCGCTGCGGGATTGAATAAGCTTTGGTCGGACAGCACGAATTGGCCGACCGAGTTTAAGCGTCCATGGAGCGATGCTGCCGACGCGTTCATCAAGTCGATGATGGAGCGCGGCCGGGAACTCTAAGGTGGAGCCGTCGGTGGGGATTGAACCCACGCTCTCGCCCTTACCAAGGGCGTGCTTTACCACTAAGCTACGACGGCGCCTCTGCGTCGGAGTCGCATACTCCGTCTAGGGGCTCGTCCCCTACTCTAACGGGCTCTGACGATATGGGCCTTAGCTGGTATTTCCGGCCCCAGCGAATGTGCCGCTCTTGGCCGTTCTTTGTCGGGTGCAATCGGAGGGAGCCGCCGAGCCGTGCGAGATCGGCGATTGGCACGAGGTACGCAGCATCCAGTTCACGGCAATAGATACCAAAAAAGTCGACCTCCCCAGTATACGGCCGGGTCGACGGACCGTTTCGATGTGCATGCGAGCTATAGCAATTAAAACGCACGACCCCACTGCGAACGCGACCGGTCTTGACTTGTACGCGTGACATTACTTCGTTCTTTTCGATAATGAGGTCGTAACGCTGGTTTTCCCCCAAAGGGACGGCGACACGGTAACCCGCTAGAACGAGTTTCCCGGCGAACAGGATTTCCGATAAATCGCCGATGCTCTTTGTATCACGCAAGAACGAAACCCGGCGATGCGGCGGCTGGAGAAACAATAGCTGTCCCATACGACCAACGTACGTCCGCACTGTGCCAACAGGGTGGCCGTTAGCCGGACAGGCTGCCAAGGGTTCTGCCCCTTTCCGGACGAACGACGCAGCGCCAAAGGAGGACCTGTAATGTTTCTTTCTTCAATCACAGTGCGCCGAATCGGAATCGGCGCAATTGCCTGTGCGGCGATCGGCTTCGCGACGCTGCCGGGCCAAGCGCAAGTGCGCCAGCAAATGGCCGATCAAATGGCCACCAAAGCCGCCAACTCGTTCGTCAGCAAGATCCAAGGCGAAAGCTGCAGCGACTTCGCGGCTACGATGGGCCAGATGAAAAAACCGGCCGGCGCGACGCCAAGCCCGATGTCGGCGAAGCTCAAGGCAAACCCGCAAGCACGCACCAACTTCGTAAACATCGTCGGCGGGCCGCTGCTCAATAAGATGATCGACTGCAATATGACGCCGGGAGGAATGTAGTGAAGCGATTCGGGCTCGCATTACTTCTCGCGGCCGCACCGGTCGTCGCGATCGCCGCGGCGCTGGCGCCGTCGGCCATCGTCGCCAATCCATCGTCGTACGATGGCAAGAGCGTCACCGTAACCGGCACGGTCAAGGGATTCCAAACCTCGAGCACGCCGATGGGAACGGTCGCCGGCTTTCAGCTCTGCGATTCCAAGTGCGTCGTCGTGATCGATAAAACCAATCAGTCGCGCAGCGACGGCGCATCGGCCACCGTTAGCGGCATTTTCCACGCCACGTTCAAGGCTCCGCGCAAGACCTTTACCAACGCCGTCGTCATCGGCAAGTAGCCGGCCCTAGCGCCGGGCTATCAGAACTGCGCCGGGCGCCCGTTACTTGTCGGAAGGCACGTACGCGGCGCCCGCCAGCCCCGCGAAGTTCGGATTCGTAACGGCGGAGTAACTGCTCTTCCCCTTCTTCTTCAGTTTGCCGACATCGAGCCAGCCGCATTGATCGCCGTCGGCTTGGCGCGTTTCCTTTTGATTGAAGCCGCCGCTGACGGGGTCGCCGCAACCGGCATCGTTTAAGTAAGTCGGGCCCAACACGTTAAACGGCGTTTCGCTCGGCGTCCAGGGAAGCTTGTACTGAGAGATCGTGCGCGACTCTTGGTCGGTGACGTTGAGCACGCTGCCACCGGCGCTTACGTAGACGCCGCCGGGATACCCGATCGTGCCCGGAGCCAGCGCCGACACGAAGATCGGTGCCGTCGTCGGCGAGGCGATTTCAGCCAGACCAAAACCGCACGATGTGGTGCATCCTTCGTAATCGAACCAAATGTTGCCGATCGAGTCTACGTCGAAATAATAGACGGTAGTGACGGGGTTGTTTGTCGCCAGCGCAATAAGCGCCGGCGCCGCCGACGGCGACGACCACCACTCGAAACCGCTGCCTATCGTGGTCGTGGTTCCCGCGGTCATCTGAAAGTACGTCAGGCCGGCGAAAATATGATTGAACGAGTCGGTAGCAACGTCGAACCCGTACGAATACCATTGCGTGCAGCTCGGTGACGGGCAGCCTTCGGCGTAGGTACCGGCGAGCGTGCCGCCCGTGTATTCTTGAACCAAACCGTGCGCAAACGTGGGATCCGCTTCGCAAGCTACCCACAAGTTGGAGTCGTGGTCGACCTTGACTCCGACGTTGATGCCGCAGCCGTTGGCCGCGACGTCTATTGCGCTAAGCGTCTTGCCGCCGGTGGCGCTCTGCCCGAAAACATATTGGTAGGTGCTACTCGATGCCCACAATCCAACGCCCGTAGCACCGTGAAAGGCGACGCGCGGACGCGCGTGGTGGGCGATCGCTTCCAGCTCGCGCAGCATCGCGGCGTGTGGTACCGGCGCCGCAAGCCTTCCTGAAGATTGCATCGCAAGAAATCGGAGTCTCTGCGAAGAGGCCTCGCTGGGAAGGCCGGTCGCAGACGGTGCTGCGAGCGACGGAAGCGCCGTCGCGCGTTGCGGGGCGCTCGAACAACCGGCGAGCAGGCCGAGCAGTGCAAGCGAAGGTGCCGCGACCGTCAAGATCTTACGCACGAGGATTGCGGAGGTTCGCGAGCATAAAACGGGACCCTCCGCGGGGTGCGGCGTCGAATTATATTGGGCCGCCGGATCGCTCGAAGCCATCCAGCGGCCCAACAGGACCCACGCTCTTATGCTACGCGGCCGGCTTAGTAACGATCAACTCGATTTCTTGCAGCTGATCGTTATGTTCGTCGTCTTGCCTTGTGCGTCGGTGCTCGCTTGAGCGTCGTTAGTTTCGGTGTCGCTAACTTTGGTGACCACGTCGGTCGTCGTGCTTCCGTCCAGGCCCTTAGACGTCCAGGTCATGGTGTTGCCTTGCCAACCCGGCGAAGACCCCAGGCCGTAGCCGCCACTCGAATCGGCGCCGAGCTGAACCCATTGTTTGATCGTCGGGTCGTAACCCGTGTACGTCGTGCCGGTGATCGTAAAGGTGCGATATTCGTCGAACGGCGGAGCCGTGTCTTGAGTCATCATCCACATGCCGTCCGTGCTCATCGACGTGGTGCTCGTATCGGGGCGCGTTTTACCGCGCAGCATCTGCGTGCAGTTCCACGTTCCGGCAAGGAACATCATGGATGAAAAGTCCGGCTTTTGTTGCGCGACGGGGGTGGGTGCCGGAGCGGGCTGAGCCGTCGAAACGGCCGGCGAGACTGCAAACCCGAGGATCAGGGCCAGCGCCGCCACGCCGGGCCATACGGAATGCTTCATCTTGGGTACCTTTCGTAGGGGGAGTGCGGCTGCTTGCCTTCGCGCGACAAGCGCCCGCCCCCTTGATTTAAAGGTCGCACGAACAGCGTTCTTAGGGCGTGACGTCAAGGCGAATCGCTGCCGCGTCATCGCGCTCGATGAGACCGTTTCCCGTAGGCGCAGATCAACACGAGCGCGACTCGCGATGCGTCGAACGGATTCGGGAACGCAAAGAACATCGGTGATGTCGGCGAGCGGGTTAAGCCACGACGGTCGGCGCGTCTGTGAGATTGCCC
>DATAPM010000262.1:0-6871 GCA_036265225.1 Vulcanimicrobiaceae bacterium | reverse complement strand
CGGTGATCGAAAACTCGAGGGCCACTTGGGTCGGTGCGAGACGGGTTAAGGTTGAAGTCATATCGTGGAGCGGAAGACGAGATTCGAACTCGCGACCCTCGCCTTGGCAAGGCGATGCTCTACCACTGAGCTACTTCCGCGCAATTTTGTCTCTCTTTTTGCTCGAGCCATGCGATTCTCGCGGACGCTTGGACGCGCGCGAACCGTGTGACCTCGATCAAAAAGACCTGTAGATTATAGCGTTGATTGTCCACCGAGCCGGCTAGGCACTTGGGCAAGCAGAGACTCGAACTCTGACGGGTTGCCCCACTGGAACCTAAATCCAGCGCGTCTGCCAGTTCCGCCACTTGCCCGGCGACCCCCATAGATAGAACGTGCCCGGGGCTTTTCCTTTGGGCACCCGCGGACGGCCTGGCGGGCAGGGCCGGCGCCCCCCAGGTGGCGTAGTGGCATGGTCCAAGCCCCCTCTCGGTCCCCCTGGAGCATGCCGGTTAACGTGAACGCTGTTTCGAGATATGACTCAGCCAAGCAAAAACGTGGCCCGAACCGCGCTCGCCGATACGCCCTTTGGGGCGGGTACGTCGCAGGCGGCATCCTACTGATAGCCCTTATTTTCCAGTTCTTTTTCCGCTATCACTACGTCAGCGCCAACGGCCTGACGTGGCGGATCGACCGCCTGACGCAAGAGACCTGCCGGCTCAGCATTGGCCAGATGCCATGCGCGCGAAGCACGCCGAGCGCCACCGTCAGCGCCACCGTCAGCACGAGCACAAGCACCAGCACGAGCACCTCGACGAGCATCAGCCTCAAAGTCGTAAAAGGCAAAAAAGGCAAGCCGCACTAGGGGCGCCGGCGGCCATCCCCACCTAGTGTGTGATTAAGTGTAGGTAAACGGACGTGGTTTAACTGCCCGCGCTGTGATACGCTCGTGTCAGTGAACGCGCGTAATGACGTGGGTTTTTCGCTGCATTGGGTCGAGGTGGCCGTCCTCGTGCTCGTGGTGGCAGCAATCTTCCAGGTTTTCCTGCGCTACCAGTACGTGACCTCAAATGGCACGACGTGGCGCATCGACCGGGTCACGCGGCACGTTTGTGCGATGCACCGCAACCGCGCTGAATGTATCGCCCCGTCGCCCGGCCCGCGCGAGCGCGGACCAGTCGGGGACGGCCTAGGCTAGCCTTCTAGGCCCGAGTTACGAGGGCTGCGGCGACCGGACGCCGGGATATTCGGGCGCCGCCCCTGCGTTCGCTTATGGGTGCGGGGGCGGGATCGACGGCACCAACCTCGCCCATCTGGTTGCTTACGGCGTATTGGAATGTGCCGCCCGGGTACGAGTAAACGTTCAAACCTGTGGTGCCGGTAACGTACATCGTGTTGTTTAGTTTGCTCAGCTTTGAATAGAGCGCGCCCGAGTGCGGCGGCGCGTACACTTCATCTTGCGCTAGGACTTAGTCGCTGAGGATCATGTTCTGATGCTTGTCAAACCTGATCCCGGTAATAAGCGAATACCCCGAAGCGTTCCCGGCCGTTTCCGTGCCCTTTCGTTTTTCGAACTTGAGAGCGCGGCGGACGCCGGTGGCGCAACGTTTCGGTGGCGCAACGTTAAGGAAGGGGCCTGCGGAGGTGGGGAGATTGCCTAGGAATCCAGCCTTACGGAAGTTTGTGCCGTCGGCCATGCAGGCTTCGGACGTTCGACGGCACATTGGCCCCATCTACGCTAATCACGCCAATCACTTGCCGCAAGGAGCTAAGCGATGTCGAATCACTTTACCGGTCTTAGTCTGGGCCCGCCTCTTGGCGATCAAAGACTCGATTTGTGCGACCTCTATGCGTTCCCGTCCCCGGCAGACGCACAGAGGACGGTGCTGATCCTCAACGCTAACCCAAATGCCGATGCGCTTCACCCCGATGCCATTTACCGGCTCGCCATCGACAACGACGGCGATTATTTGAACGACGTTGCCTTTAGCTATGTGTTCTCCAAACCGCAAGACGGCAAACAAACGGTAAGCGTTTTTATGGCCACGGGAGACGACGCGCGCTCGATCGAGGCGGTGGGAACGGAAATCTTCTCAAATATTCCGGTCTCGTTTGGCCAGGAACCGACGATCGCGAACTCCGGCCCGTACACGTTTTTTGCCGGCGCTCGCAGCGACGCGTTCTTCTTCGACTACGACGGGATCAAGAATCTCTACGATACTAGCGGTAAGAAGAACTTCACCGACCTTCACAAGGGCGTCAAGTCGCCATGGAGCGGCGTCGATTCCAACACGCAAGCCAACATTTTCTCGATGGTGCTGGAACTGCCGACCAGCGAACTCGGCGCCAACCCCGATATCCACATCTGGGGACGCTGCAGCGTGCGCGGTCAGGACGGGATCCTCTTACACGTCGACCGGGCGGGGCATCCGTCGGTCAGCAGCTTCTTCAACACCAACGACACGAAACTCGAGTATAACGCGAGCGAGCCGGTGAGCGACCGCGCGCGATGGACCGATCTATTCGTTCACCTAATGGGGCATACGGGCGACTACACGCGCGAAGAAGCGATCGCCGCAATCGACGCGGACGGCCTGCTACCCGACATGCTGAACTATGACCCGTCGAAGCCGGCGAAATATCCGAATGGGCGCGTCTTCACCGACGACGTCATCAACCACCGCCTGGCGTTTCTCTCTAAAGGCGAGATTCCGCCGACGGGGTTGAAGCCGCACAGCGATACCCTGGAAGTCTTCCCTTATCTTGGGACGCCGCACCACGCGTAGCGCTAAAAGCCCGGTAGCGTTGTATGCTACCGGGCTTTCTACGATCTGCACCGCCAGGGACTCGAACCCCGAACCAAGTGATTAAGAGTTCGTTTCACGACCCTTACATGTCGCGTTCTTGCGTGTAATTAGGGCCTCCGTGGCGTATATTCTCTTTCTTTTCTCACCTATTGGCGGTACAATGGCGGTACATTAGGTGGCCCCGGCGAGCGGACACTCACCGAGGCCGTGTCACAGGGAAGAAAGGACCTTCACCCCATGACCACTCCATCATACGTCGGCTACGCCCGCGTTTCCACTGACGGCCAAACCCTCGATGCGCAGAGTGACGCTTTGCGGGCCGCGGGCTGCGTCGAAATCTTCTCCGATGTTGCGTCGGGCGCGTCAACGGGGAGAACTGGCCTAGAGGCCGCGCTAGCCGCTCTAGGGGCGGGCGATACGCTCGTTGTGGCACGCCTTGATCGCCTCGGCCGGTCTATGCCACACCTCGTCTCCACGATCGCCGAGCTTGCGCAGCGCGGCATCGGCTTCCGTAGTCTCGCTGAATCGATCGATACGACGTCGGCCGCCGGACGGCTCGTCCTACATATCTTCGCCTCGCTCGCGGACTTTGAGCGCGAGCTGATCCGCGAACGCACGCGGGAGGCGCTGGCCGCCAAGAAGCGTCGCGGCGAGCCCGTTGGACGTCGTCGCGCACTTTCGCCCTCCCGGGTCGCGGCTGCATCCGAAATGCTTGCCGGCGGGCGCGGCGCCGCCGAGGTCGCGCGCATCCTCAAGGTCGGCCGCTCGACGCTCTATCGCGCACTCGCGACCGCCGTCTAGGTTTAGGCGCCTCTTCTTCACTACCGTTCGGCTGCATTAACGCAGCAGAAAGCGAATCCACAAACATGACAACGACAATGAGTCGCCCCTCACCCTTGGTAATGGATGCCGAAGACCTGAACTTGCTCCTGGGCCTCTACCTTTCGAAAATCGATGACACTGACGTCGTTGATGACGGCAGCGGCAAATTCCCGGCCGACAGCGTGCTTTGGCAGCTTCTCGCGACCGAGATAGGCGAGCTTTCGCAAATCGGCTCGGCCGGTCACTGGGAGTGTGTCATCGCGGAGACGACCGAATTCATCATCGGGGCCCTGGTGGTCGCCACGAATGAAACTCCACGCGAGGCGAGGATCAAGGTCGCTGAGCTGCTAGATACGCTACGACGCGATATTCGCGGAACGCTCAAAGATGCACGGCTATCCCACTCGAGGTCGAAATGACAGCAGCTACGTCGACGCTCGAACCAGCCATCACCGGCGACTACGTGAAAGGCCTCGTCGCAGCGAATCTCCGCGCCCTAACCGGTGCGAAGCTTGACTTCATACCGGACACTCCCGGAGGCGCGATCGAGGCCCTGATTGGCGATGATATCCGCGCGCTCGAAGAACTCGAGCAGGCGACCAATGGAGAACACGGGTCGTGCGCAGAGTTTATGTTCGTTTCGTTGTGTGGGGATTTTCTTGTCGACGCGACGGTCGTCACGCTGCGCGAGTTGCCGGGCGATGCGCTGGCACATATCCGAACGCTCGCCGAGGAACTTAAGAACGAGTTGCGTGGCGTACTCGGCACCGCGAGAGACTTCGCTCAACCCGGCGCTACTTAAACGGGAAGTAGAGCAGCCCTACAGCGGGGATCGGTGAAAGCCGGTCCCCGTTTGACTTCGGGGTAAAGCCTATCCGGGTGGCGAGACGATCATGCCGCTGCTATGAGCCAGTCCTCGGGTATCGGCGTTACCTTGTTATCGCGCAGAATCCCGCCGACGAATTGCTCTAGGGCCTCATCGTTTGCATTAATCACTTCGGCCTGACTAGCGAGAACGCGGTGCGCCTCATCATACGCAGCTGTCCGCTCTATCGGCGGTGCAACGACGGCCGCGATCGCGACGTCCTTGTGGCGCTTTTTAGTATCAAGTGCGGCCCACGTCAAGACCTTGGCTTCGTTTAATGCATACTCTTCTCGGGTTTGAAAGGAAATCGCGTGCAAGAGAGTAGCGCGGCCGTTAACAAAGCCGAAGTCGAACGAGAAATTTCCCAGCTCACCCGTGACGCGTCGCTTGGCAAGTGCAAAAAGTTCTGATTGCCGGCCGTTCCCCCCGATAACCTTCCGGATTCGGTCCTTGATCTTTTTTCGATCTTCTCCCAGCCGCGATCGGGCTTGCACCGTCGAAGAGCTAACGTACATCTCGAACTGGTCGTCGAGAAAAGCCGCCACGTCTTCCGAGACGCCGCCCATCACGTCGGACAGACGTAGCTGCCCAGAAAGGCTCTCCGCTACGTGTTCGAGCGAGCTTTCGGGCGAGCGGTCTAAGGACGAACGTAAAAACTTGACAGCCACGGAAACGGCGTGAAGCTCCTCACCGCTGAGAACATTCTTGAAGCGGGAGAACGAGTCAAGAAACCGGGCTTCCAGGCCATTGCCAGTCAATCCGACAACGCCGACATTTACCGGTTCGTCCCGGATGGGGTCGGCGGCGAATTTCACGACGGCAAATGGAATCGGCACGAGGTCACTTGGCATATGAATCACTTCTCTTCCGGCTATGGCTGCAAGGCGCCCAGCGCTTGTCGGTAACGCTCACCAACAACCCAGTTGGGCAGTTCAGCGGCTCGGGTCCTGAGGAATTCAACGATTGCCCCCTGGTCCTCCTGGCTTAGTTCGGTCCGCAAGCCTGAAACTATCCGGGCGAACCCCTCGCGCAAGGCATCGAGTTCGGCCGCCGCCTCTTGAAGCCGTGGCAAGCTGGTCAGGCACGTTTCCACAAAGCGGAATACTGGGACAATCGGCGCGAGATCATACCCCCGGAGGCTTTCTGGAGTCCATTGCGGGCCGGTAAGAATGTGTCCATGGTCTAACGCCATGTAATTGTAACGAGGGCTGGACTCGGAAACCTGAACGACCATGTTGTTGCCGACGTTTGTCTTACGGTCAACGTTCGCCACGACCTCATCGAAGGCGACGAGGGAGTACATTTTTTCGAGGTTTCGAATTTCGGAGATTGCCAACGCAGGCGCCGGATTATCAAAGGTCCAGCTATTGGTTTCAAATCGGGTCGCAAAGTGAATCCCCAGCTCGTACTTCGCCGCCGCCGTTGGCGATGCTGCGCGGAAGAGCTCGTCTACCGTAACAAGTGCTGCATCAGGCATTGGAAGATCAAGCGCTTCACCTAGGGCCGCGGCAAGCACTTCGTTCGCGAACTGACGATCGTTGCGTCGCGGCTTCACCACATACAGCAGCCCGTCCGAGCCCTCGATCCGGTGCGGGGAATTGAAGGTATGCTTTACTACCCCGCGGTCGATCCGAGCCTCTGTTATCTGCAGCGGCATGCCCACAGGGCGCTAAGCGCTCCCATCAAAGCAGTCACGAGCTAAAGTGATCGATGCCGCACGTGCGCGCACGGTAGTAAGTGCCGCCGTAGCCCATCTCCCAAACGCAACTGCAGCGATAACGCATAACGATCGGCCTGTCGGGATCCTCGCTTTTCCCGAGCTCGATGGACATCGGGGGACCCAATACGGCTAGGAGCTCTTCGCGAGTCTGGCTCATGCGCCCTTTCCTTCGACCGCGGCGCTACCGCGTCTTGCCGGTCAGAAACCAACGCACGGAATCACCGGCGTCCCGGACGACACAATAGATGCCGCCGGCGCACTGGCCGACGCCGTCGGCCCGGTCAATGAGGAAGGCCGCGAGCTTGTGCACAACGCGGCGCGGTAAGCCGAGGTTCCAAGCGAGATTGACAATGCCCTGACTGACATCGGCGTTGAGCTTCGAAAACCAGTCGATGAAGCGCTGGTCGCGATCGTCTATATCGTTCACGTCAGCTCCCTACGGCGGTCCGCTCGTAACCAAGTTCAACACGCTGGGCCACTGAGGGCTGGTCGGTAGGGCGCTCCGAGCGCGACCAGCGGTCCGCAGTGCGCCACGCATTCCCGCGGCCGCCATGTCGACGATTTTCTTTGCGTGCTCCTTGGTCGTGCCGGGTGCCAGCGAGATATGGAAGTGTTGCGTGACGTGCGGGATCGGACGCCCGAATACGTCGACGTCTTGCGACGTTCCCGGCGGCGCCT
>DATAPM010000261.1:0-6276 GCA_036265225.1 Vulcanimicrobiaceae bacterium | reverse complement strand
GTATGCCGTCGCGTTGTTGCGCTCGCGCGTCTCCGACGACGCCGAGTTCGCCCGAGTCGCGCAGCAAGTTCGCCAGGCCCGTCCTACCGCCGTCAATCTGGCCTGGGCGGTCGATCGCGTGCTCGCGTCACCCGATTTTTTAGCCGAGGCTCGGGCGATTCACGCCGAGCAAATCGCCACCGACGACGCCATTGGCGTTTACGGCCTGGAACTGATTCGCAAAGGGGCCGGCGTCTTAACTCACTGTAACACCGGACCCTTGGCCACCGCCGGCGGCGGCACCGCGTTGGGCGTTATCCTTGCCGCGCACCGCGCCGGTAAAAAGCCGCGGGTTTACGTCGACGAAACGCGGCCGCTGCTGCAAGGCGCGCGCTTGAATTACTTGGAGTTACGCAATGCCGGCGTCGAAGCCGTGCTCATGGTTGACTCGGCGGCCGCTCTGGCAATGTCGCGCGGGCAAATCGACGCGGTGATCGTCGGCGCCGACCGCATCGCGCGTAACGGCGATACGGCCAATAAAATCGGCACCTACTCGCTGGCCGTGCTCGCCGCCCATCACGAGATTCCGTTCTACGTCGCCGCGCCGCGCTCGACGTTCGATTTCAGCATCTCCAACGGTGCGGCAATCCCCATCGAAGAACGCGGCGCCGAAGAAGTCCTTTCATTTGGGGGAGCGCGCGTTGCGCCCGACGGCACGGCCGTTTTTAATCCGGCCTTCGACGTAACGCCGGCGCATCTCATCACCGCCTTCGTCACCGAGCGCGGCATCTTGCGGGCGCCGTACGCCGAGTCGATCGGTGATTTGCAGCTGCATCCGTGAGGTACTACGATTTTCTCGACAAGTCGCCGGCCATCGGCAAGCTGGTGATCGTCGAAGGCACCGAACGGGAACTGGCCGATCGCGCTCTGGAGATCGTGCTCGACCGGACGTTGCCTCCCGACGTGCGCGAGTTGAATCTGGCGCGTTTCGTGCCCGAAGACGTCGGCGAACCGAGCCGGATCCGCGAGGCGGTCGAAGCGATGCCGTTTCTGGCCGAGCGCCGCGTCGTCGTCGTCACCGACGCGCAGACGCTGCGGGCCGATCCGCGCCGGGTGCTCTGGGAGATCGCCCAAGAAGCGCCCGAGGGAAACACGCTGGTTATTCTCGACTTGTTGGCGCCACGTTCGCAGCGGCCTCAGCCCTTTGGCGCGCTGGCCGGGCGCAGCGCGTTGCGGATCGATACGACGGCCGATCAAGGTACGCGTGCCCGATACGTCGAGGAGCTATTAGAACGTCTCGGCGCTAAAGCGGAGCCTCGCGCGATCGACGAGCTGGCCCGCAGCGAGAGCAGCTTGGCGGCGGTTCGCAACGACTTAGAAAAACTCGCGCTCAGCGGCAAGAAGATTACATTCAAGGAGCTCGAGCGCGAAGCGCTGAGCATCGAGGATCCCAAACCATATCAGTACGCCGGCGCGGTCGCCGAAGGACGCATCGCCGACGCGATGGCGATCGCGCACGAATTTTTCGCCAATGAGTCGCGCGCCGCCATTCCGTTGCTCTCCGCGCTGGCGAACGAGTGCAACTATCTCTGGGAGCTGGCTCGCCCCAACGGCGAGCTCCCCGCGCGCATGCGTTGGCGCGAGCGCGCCCTTCGCCCGATCGCCCGCCGCATCGGCGAGCGCCGCGCCCGAGCCGCCTTCGAGCGTGCGGTCCGCGGGTTCGAAGCCGTCGTGACCGGCAAAGTCGGCAGCAGCTCCGAGGAGGAACGCGCGCTCGTCGACCGCATCACCGTCGAACTCTCTGGGCTCTCCCGATAGCTAGTGCGGGGTAAGACCGCGGCCTCAAATGCTCCAGCGCCA
The DNA here is from genome assembly GCA_036265225.1 of Vulcanimicrobiaceae bacterium. Taxonomy (GTDB): domain Bacteria; phylum Vulcanimicrobiota; class Vulcanimicrobiia; order Vulcanimicrobiales; family Vulcanimicrobiaceae; genus Cybelea. The sequence goes on along the minus strand of DATAPM010000261.1, from coordinate 4,437 downwards.
GGCATCCCAGGACTCGATGACTGGGTTAGGATCGAATCCGTGAAAGTCAACGGAGATCGGTTCTTGCTGGCGCTGCCACCAGAAGAAGTACGCCGGATTGTCGACGGAAAGAAGATGCTCGATCTGCGCGTAGGCGCGCTTGCGCGTGGCTCGATCGTAATGCGCGAGCGCTGTGGCTTGCGCGGCCTCCATCTGCGGACTGCAGTAGTGCGTGTCGTTGTAGCCGCGCGGGGCGAAGTTGGCACACGTAAACAGCGAGGAGTTGTCGGGGTCGATTCCCGCGTACCAGCCAAAGATTAGGAGATCGAACCGGCCGCCGTGTAGGATTCCGCCCAAGCCCGCGGGCGCGTAGAGTACGTCGAGCGGATAGTAGCGGACGTCCGCCTCTATTCCGACTTGATGCAGTGCTTCTTGAACTAACAGGGTTTCGGAACGGTGCGCCGCGGTCGCCGAATCGGTCGTCAACATCAATCGTAGAGGCTGGCCGTTCTTGCGGGCGATTCCATCGGGACCGGCGATCCAGCCGGCACTCCGGAGCAGCGCTCGCGAGGTTGCCGGATCGAACGCCACGGAACGTACCGACGGGTCGAACGCCCAAATCCAATGCGGCAGATCCTCGGTGGCCGTCAGGACTTGGCCGTAAGCGAGGTGACGCGCTAACGCTGCCTTGTCGATTGCCGCCGCGATCGCAGTACGAACGCGCCGGTCGGCGAGCAGCGGATGTGACAGGTTCATCTCCATGCCTTCAAACCCGTTGACGTTGACCCAGACGATTTTTACGTCGGGAAGCGTCCGCAGGGCTGGAAACATTTTGATCGACGGCTGGTGCACGTAGTCAATGGCATGCGTGCGAAGCAGCGAGACCTCGGTATCCTCGTTGGGAACGAAAGAAACCTCGATCCGCCGCAGCCATGGCTTGCCGAGGAAAAAGTGCGGGTTAGCGTCGACGATGACGCGGTCGCCGCGTTCCCAGGCCGTAAAGAGAAACGGTCCGTCCGAGACGGTGGGCTGCGCGTCGAACGGAATATGGTTGATATCGGGGTATTTCTCCAATACGTGCGCGGGCAGAATTTCAAACGGCTGGTCGCTCTCGGCGAAGAACGTGTTGACGAAGGGGGCGAAGGGACGCTTGAGGTGCACGACCGCGATGTAAGCGTCGGGTGTTTCGATAGAGGCGACGTCGTCGTAGCCGTGGCGCGAAACGACGTCGTTGTTCGGATTTTCGATCGCTTGCCACGACCAGCGGACGTCGCGCGCCGTCAGCGCCACGCCGTCGCTCCAGCGAACGTCGCGGCGCAGACGATACGTAACGGTCAAGCCATCGCGGCTAATGCCGCCGTTGGCTTGCGTGGGTACCGTTTGTACGAGGATCGGAATTGGATTCGCATGCGCGTCGGCCGACACCAAGGGCTCGAACATCAAGCGATCGACGAAGACCTCCGGAACGGTCCCGGCCAGCAGCGGATTGAGATTCTTGGGCTCTTCGCCGATTGCGACGCGTAAGACGCCCGCGCGCGACCACGAATGCCGGCCGTGGGTCGCCGGCGCGCTCTTCGTGCATCCGGCAAGCAACGTTACGGCGGCGAGCAGCAATACTGGCGCGCGCCTCATGCCCGTCTGTACGGTGACGAGGCGGCGGCTTCCCGTGGGGCGAAGGCCAAAGGCACGCATGGATCACGCTACCTACGCCTCGCCGTTCTCCTGGAGATACGGGCGCGCGGAGCTTCGCTCGCTCTTTTCCGAAAAAACGCGCCGGCGGCTATGGCGTGCGGTTTGGGTTGCCCTTGCCGAGGCGCAGTCGGCGCAGGGGCTGATCTCAAAAGAAGAGGTTGCGACTTTGCGCGCGCACGCGTCCGGCGTGGACGTGGAAGCGGCCATCGAAATCGAGCGCGAGATCCATCACGATTTAATGGCCGAGATTCGCGTCTTCGCCCAGCAGGCCGGAGCGGCCGGGGGCAAGCTTCACCTCGGCGCGACCTCGATGGATGTCGAGGATACGGTCGAAACCTATCGCTTGCGGCTTGCGCTGAGCTATCTCGGCGAGAACCTGAGCGCGCTGCTCGCCACGTTCGCCGCGAAGATTCGTGCGAACGCCGATCTCGTTTGCATGGCGTTGACGCACCTGCAGCCGGCCGAGCCGACGACGCTGGGATACCGCCTCGCCTCCTACGCCCAAGATCTCCTGATCGACGATCAAAATCTGCGCTTCGTTTTCGAAAACCTCACGACGAAGGGTTTACGCGGCGCGGTCGGCACGGCCGCATCGTACGAGCGCTTAGGCGATCAGCCGGGGGCATCGGCCGAGGTCGAAGCCTTCGTCCTAGAACGGTTCGGTTTGCAAGCACGCGAGATCAGCACGCAGACCTATCCGCGCAAGCTCGACTATCTGCTGCTCTCGGCGCTCGCCGGATTGGGCGCTTCGCTCTCCAAGTTCGCGGCCGACGTGCGGATTCTCAGCAGCCCCTATTTCGGCGAGCTGGGCGAGCCGTTTGGCGCGTCACAAGTCGGAAGCTCGGCGATGCCGTTTAAGCAGAATCCAATCCTTAGCGAGCGGATCGGGTCGCTGGCGCGTTTGCTGCCGGCATATGGCGAGGTGGCATGGCAGAATGCCGCAACGAACTTTCTCGAGCGCACCCTCGACGATAGCGCCAATCGTCGCACCATTCTTCCCGAAGCCATTCTCTGCGCCGACGAGATCGTCACGCTGGCCCGGCGCGTCGTTGACGGTCTTCGCGTCGACGAACGTCGCATCGCCGCCAACCTCCGCATCTACGCGCCGTTTGCCGGCACCCAAGCGGTGATGCTCGAGGCGGCCCGCGCCGGGGGCGACCGGCAGCAGCTGCACGAGGCAATTCGCAATGCATCGATGGAAGCGTGGGACGCCGTGAGGCGAGGCGAAGACAATCCGCTCTCGCGACTGTTGACCGAAGAGCGGGAGCTGACCGCGCTTGTCGATCCGGCCGAGATCCGGCGGTTGCTCGATCCGGGCGGCCAGGTAGGGACAGCTTCGCAGCGCGCCCGGCTGCTCGCCGACCGCATTGAAAGTTTGTCACCCTTCCCGCGCCAACCCGAGGTAAGTCTAACGTGAATAAAGGCATCGAAATCGCGCGCGGCAAGACCAAGATTCTTTACGAGAATCCCGGCCAGCCGCATCAACTCGTCGTGGCGCAGACCGACGCGATCTCCGCCGGCGACGGTGCGCGGCGTCACGAAATCGCCGGCAAAGGGCGTTTGGCGGCACAGACGACCGCGCGCGTCTTTCGCTTACTCAATCTCTGCGGGCTCCCGACGCACTACCTCAACGGCGGCGAAGACGACGACAACAACGAGATGGTGGTCAGGCGTTGCAATATGATCCCGCTGGAGGTCGTCACGCGCGGCGTGGCGGCCGGTTCCTTTGCCAAACGCAATCCGGGCATCGCGCGCGGGACGCTGCTGGTTCCCCGTTTGGTCGAGTTCTTTCTCAAAGACGACGCGAACCACGACCCGATGATTTCGCCCGATCAAATCGTGGCGCGCAACATCGCTTCGCCGCAAGAGATCGGCATCATGACCGAGCTAGCGCGTTTGAATTTCGAGGTCTTGTCGCACGCCTGGCGCAAGCGCGACGTGCTGCTCGTCGATCTGAAGATCGAGTTCGGGCGTCTAGCGGGCGGCGAAAATCAAGGCCAGTTGGTGATTGCCGACGTCATAGACAACGATTCATGGCGCATTTGGCCGCAGGGCCGCGAAGAGTTGATGCTCGACAAACAGATCTATCGCAACCTCCAAAACGTGGACGGTGCGGCGCTGGACAACGTCAAGCAAGCCTACGAGCGCGTCGCCGAGTTGGTCGGGCTCTTTCCGGTGATGCGCCCCGGCATGGTTGCGGCCATTGCCGACTCGCCGGCTGAAGTCGAACGCCTCAACGAGGTCGTGAAAGCGCTGGGACAGCTCGGCTTACCAACGGTCCGACACGTCGCCGATCCGGCCTCAATGCCGGGGTACGTCCTACAGCTGGCGCAACAGCTTGAAGCGAGTTTCGCCCGTCTGATCATCGTCGCGCTGGGCCAGAGCAATTTATTGCAGACCATGCTCGACGCTTGCTCCTCGGCACCGGTACTCGACGGACAGGGCGATGCCGCGCAACTGACGATGCAGTGCGCGAAGCTCCTCGGCCTCGAAGACACGGTGCTCTACGGGCGGACCTTGCTCATGCAGGCCAACGCGCGGTCGGCGGTTCTGCACGCCGACGCGTCGCTGCAGCAGTCGGGAATGCCGCCGGGAGTATCGCTTGGCTAGTGTCGGGCTTCCGGGAAGGGCGAACGTTGCGTTGCGTGACGACGAGTTGCAGCGAATCGCGGAGCGGCTCGGGCGAGAACCCTCGGTGGTCGAGCTTCACGCCTTTGACGCGCAGTGGAGCGAGCACTGCAGTTATAAGTCGAGCCGCCATCATTT
>DATAPM010000260.1:0-4323 GCA_036265225.1 Vulcanimicrobiaceae bacterium | reverse complement strand
TCGGACCGGTCTTTCAGAAAAGCGGCCAGTGGAATGCGCATATCTCGCAGCCCGAGACAAGCATTTTTAATGATATCTCGAGCGGCACGCTGCCGGCGATGAGCTGGGTCGTCCCGGACGGCATCAACTCCGACCACCCCGCGTACCCATCGGATACGGGACCATCGTGGGTCGCAAGCGTCGTCAACGCCATCGGCGAAAGCGCCTATTGGAAGAACACGGCCATTATCATCGTCTGGGACGATTGGGGCGGATTCTACGATCCGGTGAAGCCGCCGCCGCTCGACCGGCAGGGAGGCCCTGGCTTCCGGGTACCGGCTATCGTCGTCTCACCGTACGTGCCGAACAACGAAGTCTCGCACACCGTTTACGAGTTCGGGAGCATTCTGAGATTCGTCGAAGATACGTGGTCCCTGGGACGCCTTGGAACGACCGATTCAACCTCGAACAGCATGGCTGACATCTTCACCTTCAAGCAACCCCCGCGAAAGTTCAAGAAGATTCCCTCGCAATATTCACGTTATTATTTCATCCATCAACCGCCGTCCGGCTTGCCGGTCGATACCGAATAGAACGGAGTCCTCGTGAAGCGCCGCCTCTTCGCCATCTCGATCGCGCTCGCTGCCGGCATTGGCCTGAACGCTTGCGGCGGTTCGGCTTCGTCGCTTCCCAATGCGCTGAGCTTCGGCGAACGCCACGGCTCGGGCAGCTCTCCGATCCAGCACGTCGTAATGATCGTGCAGGAGAACCGCAGCTTCGACAATTTCTTCGCGACTTTTCCTGGAGCAAACGGCGCTACTCGCGGCAAAGAGAGGGTGAAGTTCAAGGGTAAGTGGATCACGAAGTGGGTCGCGCTCAAGCCTCAAGACTTAGTGCAGCCACATAAACAGTTCGATATCACACACTGCAGCGCTGCTTTCAACGTTGCCTACGATGGCGGGAAGATGGACGCGTTCAACTTACAGCACAAAGGCGTATGCGGCCAAGGCGGGACGCTAGGTAATGGGATGCCGGCGGGACTCTTTCCCTATCATTACGTGGACCCGGCGCAAATCCAACCCTATTGGGACATCGCGGAACAGTGGGTCTTAGCGGACGCAATGTTTCAAACGCAAGGCAGCGGCAGCTTCACCGCCCACCAAGACCTCATCCGCGGCGGAACGATGATCGATTCAACCGACACCCTTATTGACAATCCTACGGGAATGCCATGGGGCTGCGACGGCACCGGTCACCTCTGGGTGCTTACCACCAGCGGACAATACAACAGCGGTCCAAAGCAGTGCTCCAACTACTTTCCCTACGGTTCCGGCGGATACCAAACGCTGCGCGACCTGCTCGACGCAAAAAGCGTATCGTGGAAGTACTATTCGCCTTGCTTTTTAAACACGAGCGGCTGCGTCGGCCAGACGTGTAAGGGCTGCGCCGGTGCTCTCCTCAATGCATTCGACCTCATATATCCGGTGCGGTATGGCCCCGAGTGGGATAGCGCGGTATCGATGCCGGAAACAAACATCTTTACGGACATCCAGAACGGCACGCTCCCAAACGTTTCCTGGGTCATTCCCGAAGATCAGAACTCCGATCATATTGACGACGGCAAGGTTGATGATGGCCCATCTTGGGTTGCCAGCGTTGTCAATGCAGTCGGTCAAAGCCAGTACTGGAACTCCAGCGTGGTCGTCGTCCTGTGGGACGACTGGGGTGGCTTTTACGACAATGCGAAGCCGTATCTACAGGATGATCTGGGTGGCCTGGGCTTCCGCGTGCCGTGCATGATTATCTCTCCTTACGATCGCGCCGGATCGGGCAGCCAGGGCGGGTACATCTCGAGCACCAAATACGAATTCGGCAGCATTATTAAGTACATCGAGGACAACTGGCAGTTAGGTCGCCTCGGCACTACCGACTCGCGCAAGACGACTAACAGCATCGTCGACGTGTTCAACTACTCACAGAGTCCACGGCAGTTCACCGCCATTCCCTCTCAACGCGATGCCAAATATTTCCGAGCGCATGCGGGAAAACCGCAGAGCGGCGATCCCGAGTAGCGCAATCGTAAAATCTTATCCGGCCTTCATCCGGTGGCTGGCCACACTGGCGCTCTGCGCGACGGCGGCCTGCTCGCACGGTATGCCTTCCCTTCCGGCTTTAACGCCGGCGGCGAACTCTGCCGAGCGATTCGACGCGTCGAGCACGCCGATCCAGCACGTCGTCGTGGTGGTGCAGGAGAACCGCAGCTTCGACAATTTCTTCGCCACGTTCCCGGGCGCCAACGGCGCGACGCGCGGAAAGATGAAGGTGAAGCAGGGCAGCGGCTACGTCGATCAATGGGTCGACCTCCAGCCGCACACGCTGCTGATGCCTACCGATATCGCGCACTGCCATAGCGCGTTCAGGACGTCCTACGATGGCGGGAAGATGGACGGATTTAATTTGGTTCCGCGCGGCGTCTGCAGTAGCCAAGGGCAGCCTGCCGGCACGCTGGTCTATCAGTACGTGCGCAAGGCCGACATCGCCCAATATTGGGATATTGCCGAGCAATACGTTTTGGCAGACGCGATGTTCCAGACTCAGGGCAGCGGCAGCTTCACCGCGCACCAAGACCTTATCCGCGGGTCGACGGCAATTGATTCCACGCACAGCATCATCGACAATCCGACGCTGATGCCGTGGGGCTGTGACGCCCCCGGGCAAACGGTCACGTCGCTGCTCACCATTAACGGAAAATACCTCAAGAATCAGGGCCCCTTCCCGTGCAGCAGCAAGTTCCCCGGCTCGTATCAAACGCTGCGCGATCTGCTCGACGCTAAGAGCGTGACCTGGAAGTATTACTCTCCCTGCTTTAGCGCCTGGAACAAGAACAACTGCGACAAAGGCTGCCCGCACACGTGCGCCGGTGCGCTGCTCAATGCATTCGACGTAATCGATCCGGTACGGCACGGCTCGGAATGGGGCACCAACGTCTCGATGCCCGAGACGCACTTCTTTGACGACGTTAGCGGCGGCACGCTGCCGGCCGTCTCGTGGATCATTCCGGCCGACGAGAACAACGACCACCCTGGCGAAAAGGTCGACCACGGACCGTCGTGGGTGGCCGGCGTCGTCAATGCCATCGGCACGAGCGCCTACTGGAAGTCGACGGCGGTCGTCATCGTTTGGGACGACTGGGGCGGAATGTACGACAACGCCGTGCCGCCCTTTCAAGATCACACCGGCGGCTTAGGTTTTCGCGTTCCCTGCATCGTCGTTTCGGCCTACGCGCGTACCGGCAACGGCAGCCGCGGCGGCTACGTCGCTCACACCCACTACGAGTTCGGCAGCATCCTGCACTATATCGAGCAGACCTTTAAGCTCGGTTCACTCGGGACGACCGACGCGCGCGCCCAGAGCATTCTCAATGTATTCGACTACTCCCAGAGTCCCCGCAAGTTCACCAAGATCCAGGCCCAGTTCGGCCCGCCATACTTCAAAGCCCGAACGCGGGCGCCGCAGCACGGCGACCCGGAGTAGCCTGCGGGGACGGCGCTCTAGAGGTCGGCGTCGGGAATGCGGTTGTCGGTTGGTTCCCTGTAGAGGAAGTAATCCTTATCGAGCGGAGCCTTGATGGGCACGAACTTGCGCGGCTTCTGCGTGAAATCGAGGCAGTCGCCGGCCGGCGACGTTGCTCGCCGGTCGGCCTGCGTCATCCGCGGCAATCCGAACAGATCCTCGGCAAAGCGCAAAACGCTGACCGTTTCGTACTGGACGTGTGAAACGTAGTGTTTTTTGGCGTACGCCGAAACCACCATTAGCGGAACGCGAAAGCCGGTGCTGTCGTAGCCGAGGTACGGCGGCGGCACGGGATCGTAGATTCCGCCCCAGTCGTCCCATTGGACGAAGACGACGGTGCTGTCCCAGAACTTGCTTTCGCCCACCGCATTGACCAGTGAAGCGACCCAAGAAGGGCCGCCGCCCACTCCGCACGACAGGTGATCGGAGTCGCGGCAGAGCGGCGTGATCCACGTAAAGCTCGCCAGCTTACCGGCAGCGATGTCGCTCAGAAAACGCTTCTGGGGAGTGACGATGTTGCGTTTCCAATCGGGTCCGTTGAAGATATGCTGGACCGCCTGGTACCCCGACCAGTATCCCGACACGCCGTCGGTATACTGGCTCGTATAAAAGCGCCATTGGAGCCCGGCTTTGTCGAGCTCGTCGCCCAATGTCTCATAGTTAAAGCAAGCCCGCCGCAAGTCTCCAAAGCGGCGCTCGTTCGTTATCATTTGCACCTGGTCGAGCCGGTCGCCGGCGCAGCCCCACTGGGCGCGCGGGATGTTCACCGCC
>DATAPM010000259.1:0-11648 GCA_036265225.1 Vulcanimicrobiaceae bacterium | reverse complement strand
CGAGCTGACGATGCGTCGCAGCGGGGCCACGGTCGTGCAGTCCACCCCCGCGAATCAGACCTCAGCGTCGCCCGAGGCGTCTGCGACCGCGACGAGTGCCTCCCCCTCGCCCGCGGCGACCCCCGCTCCCGCCGCCGGCCTGGGCGGAGCGAACTCGATTGCCTTGGTCCTCTCCGCGCCGTCCTGGCTGCGCGTCACCGTTGACGGAAATGTTAGCATGGAGGGTACCTTTCCGCCCGGAACCTCCAAGACGTTCCACGGTAAGAATGCCTTGGTGCGCATCGGTAACGCCGGCGGCGTAGAGATCTACATTGACGGTAAGGACGTCGGCAAGCTCGGTAAGGCGGGCGACGTTGTCGAGCACGCCTTTACCCTTTGAGAGGAGCACGGTAGAACTTGGCGAGCGAATCTTCGTTCGATGTCGTGTCGCGCGTTGACGGGCAAGAACTCGATAACGCCCTGAATCAAGCGCGCAAAGAGATCGAAAACCGTTTCGATTTCAAGCATAGTAAAACCGAGATCGAGTTCGACGGAAAGCAGAAGATCACGCTGACTTCCGACGACGAGCTCAAGATGCGCAACGTCGTCGACATTCTTCAAGGCAAAGCCGTCCGCCGCGGCATCGACGCGAAGGCGCTTGTGTTCGGCCCCGTCGAGCCGGCCGCCGGCAGCACGGTGCGCCAGGTCGTGACCCTGCGCAGCGGCATACCCAAAGACCAGAGCAAAGCCCTCATGGAGCGGATCAAATCGCTCAAGCTCAAGGTCAACGCGCAGTTTCAGGACGAGCAGATTAGAGTTTCCGGAAAAAACAAAGACGAACTGCAAAAAGTGATCGCCTCGCTCAAAGCGATGGATTTCGAGCTGCCGCTGCAGTTCGTCAACTACCGGTAGGAGCGGCGGTGCCCAGCGTCGCGTTCGTCAGCTTAGGCTGCGCTAAGAATCTTGTGGATACTGAAGTCATGGTGGCCAAGCTGGGCGAGGCGGGCTGGGCTTTGGAGGCCGAGGCCTCTCGCGCCGATACCGTCGTCATTAATACGTGCGCGTTCATCGATCCGGCCAAGGCCGAATCGACTCAGGTGATTCTCGAACACGCCTCGCGCAAGCGCCGCGGCCAACAGCTCATCGTCGCCGGATGCCTGGCGCAGCGCTATGGCGAGCAGCTGCAGAGCCTAATTCCGGAGATCGACGGCGTCGTCGGCACCGGCGCCTACGCCAGCATCGTCGAGCTCCTCGCCGACGTCGAGGCCGGCCGCCGCCCGGTGCGCCTCGGTTTCGACGCCGAGCCCGAACACGATTTTTTGCCGCGCCTCGTCACCACGCCGCGAGCGACGGCTTACCTTAAAGTCGCCGAAGGCTGCGACCACCCGTGCACGTTCTGCATCATTCCAACGCTGCGCGGACCGTTCCGCAGCCGCAGCGCCGAGTCGGTCTGCGCGGAAGCTCGCGCGCTCGTCAGCGGCGGCGCAAAAGAACTGATCCTCATCGCGCAAGACACGTCGATGTGGGGACGCGACCGCGGACGTCGCCGCGGCGGATTGGCCGAGCTGCTGCATCAGATGCACGAGATCGACGGCTTGGAGTGGATTCGCCTGCTCTATCTCTATCCCGCAACGGTCGATCGCGAGCTGATCGACGCCATCGCCGGCCTGCCGAAGGTTTGCAAGTATATGGATATGCCGCTGCAGCACGCGCATCCGGAGATGCTGCGCGCGATGCGCCGGCCCGGCAACGGCGAGCGCTATTTGGAGATTCTCGATGAGTTTCGGTCGCGCGTTCCGGGAATCACCATGCGCTCGACTTTCATCGTCGGCTTCCCCGGCGAGACGGACGCGCACGTTGACTATCTGGAAAACTGGATCGACCGCGCCGGGCTCGATCGCGTCGGATTCTTTGAGTATAGCGCCGAGGAGGGAACGCCGGCGGCGCTGCTCGGCGAGCGCATCGGCGCGCGGCGCCGGCGCGAGCGGCTGATTCGGTTGCGCGAGGCGCAGCGCGTCGCCTCGGATCGGGCGCGCAGTGGCCGCTGCGGCGGCACGGTGCGCGTGCTGGTCGAAGAGTCACGCCGTCTGCGCGAGCGCGACCCGATTCGGCAGGCGTTGGGCGAGCCGCGAGCATGGTTCGGACGCTCCCAAGGTGAAGCGCCGGGCGTTGATGGCGGTATCTACTTCACCGGCGACGCCGAGCCGGGCGAGTTCGTCGACGTGCGTCTTGAAGGCTGCGCTCCCTTCGATTTCTTCGGGCGCGCCGTCGCGGCGGAGCTCTGCGCCGTTTGAGTAAGCACCTTTCCGAGGACGACGCGCAGAAAGAGCGGCGGCTCTTCAAGTGGGTCCGCATCGTCGTGGCGGTCGTGGTCATTATTTTAGGCATCGGCTCGGCCCTAGCCGGTTACGCCTTTGTCGAGCACCGCAACCCAGTACAGGCCATCACCCAGATCTTTATTTCGCCCCCGCAGCAAGTGTTTGGCCGGGACAACATCCTGGTGCTGGTCGAGGGGCTGGATTACGACTATACCAACAAAGACGAAGAGTACTCCACCAACTCGCGCAGCGACGTGATCTGGGCGGTCAATCTCGACTTTTCCAACAAGCGCGTCTACGAGCTCTCCATTCCGCGCGACATGATCGCGACGATGCCCAACGGTACGGAGGCCAAGATCAATCAAGCGCAGGCCGACGGCGGCGTCAAAGAGGCGCGCACGGTCATCGCGCAGTTCTTGGGCATACCGCCCTTCGATCGCTACGTCATCCTGAGAATCGACGCGACCAGAGCCTTCGTCAATGCCCTGGGCGGCATCGATCTCTACGTCAAGTCGTCGAACTGCCTGCACTATAAGACCAACTGCACCGGGGAGTCGCTCGATTACGACGACACCTGGGGCCACTTGCACATTCATCTCAAGGAAGGGATGCATCATCTGGACGGCGATCAGGCCGTAGCCTATATGCGCTTTCGCCACGATTGGTGCAGCGATCCGTGCCGCATCATGCGGCAACAGCAGACGCTACGCGCACTGGCCGACAAGATCAAAGGCGATCGCGTCAACACCTTCCTGCATATCGGCGACTTGCTGGCCGTCTTCCGTAAGTACGTGCAGACCGACTTCACGAACTCCGAGCTGCTCTCGCTAGCCAACTACTATCAAGGCCTTAGCCCCGCATCGATCGTCAGCGACCAAGTGCCGTACACCAGCGACATCGATCTGCCCGGGTACGGCGATTCGCTGGTTCCCGACACGACGCGCCGCTCCGAGCTGGTCGCAAAAATGCTGACGCCGCCGCCCGTTCCCATGGCTTCGCCCGACGCGATGGCACTGGCCGCGATTCCGGCTTCGACGTTACGCGTCGACGTCGAAAACGGCAGCGGCGTTACCGGTGCCGCGCGTCGCGTCGCCAATCTGCTCAAACACGCGGGTTTTACCATCGGGCAAGTCACCGATGCCAATCGCTCCGACTACAGCGAGACCGAGATTCACGAACATTCGGCGGTGACCTATGCCGGCGCTCGAGTGCGCGCCGCGCTCCCGGTGCCGATGCGCGAGGCGACGGTCGTGCCCGATACTCCATCGCCCGCTTCGCCGGCGGCAACGGCGACCGCACGAACCCCCAGCGACGTGACGGTCATCGTCGGAGTCGACGTGGCCAAGAGTACGCTCGTATCGCAGGATCATTCATAGGCGTGAAGTGGCGGCGAATATGAGAAGTTTGCTCGCAATCGTCGTTGTGGGCGGGCTGGTCGTTAGCGGCCTGCACGCGCTCGTGCGTACCAGCGACATCGAGTCGGCGTTGGTTACTCCGCAGACCAACATTCATCTCGAGTTTTCCAAGGCGCCCGGTCCGCGGCTCTATCGCGTAGGACAAGAGTTGTCGCGCGGCGACCGGACCGACCGTCCCAAGCTAATCGCGCTGACGTTTGACGACGGACCCTATCCCATCTTCACGCCGATGCTGCTCGACGTGCTGCGCGAACTCAACATTCCGGCAACGTTCTTTTTAATCGGGAAGGACGCGTCGCAGTGGCCGGAGCTGACGCGTCGCATCGAAGCGCAAGGCAACGAAGTCGCCGATCACACCTATTCGCATCCCAATCTCGACGAGGAGAGCGACGATCAAGTTCGTCACGAGATCCTCCAGGGACGCGACGTGCTATGGACGCTCACCAAGGATCCGGCGGTGCGCACGCTGATGCGACCGCCGCACGGCCGCTATAACGAGCACACGCTCGAAGTCGCGCAAACGCTGGGATATTCGGTAGTGCTCTGGAACGACGACAGCGGCGACTGGCGCTCGGTGACCGCCGACCGCCTGGAGCGTCACCTGCTCGAGAATGCAACCGCGCCCGAGATCGTGCTGCTGCACAGCGGGAAGCTGGCCACGATCGAGGCTCTGCCGGTGGTGGTCGAGCGGTTCAAACGGGCCGGTTATCGCTTCGTGACCGTCGGCGAAATGTTGCGGAACGTCCAAACGGACGAGTTGAATCACCCGCTGCGCCGGGCAATTTAGGGAAAGTGCCTCGTTCGATCATCGACACTGAGTCAAGCCGCCCGGTCTACCGCCGGCGGCAGATTCGGCGATTTATCTGGACGCTGGTCATCCTGCTCGTGCTGGCAGCGGCCATGTGGTTCCTCGCTCATCGCGCGCACGCCCAGGAAACTCGGTCCGCTGGCGGAACCGCAGTTGCGCAGTGTTTAACGGTAAAGAAAGGGGTTTTGTGCGGAACACTTTCCTAGCGGTGATCATGACCGCCGCGATTGTGGCGTGCAGTAACCTTGGCCAGACCAGCGGCGTCGACGTGGGCCCCAACTTCCCGTCCAAGACCCTCTATGCCACCAATAGCAACCAAAACGCGGTGAGCATTTATTCCGGCTCGAAGAGCAGTGGGGGGCCTTCCTTCAATATCGGCGGCGGCAGCACGGGGCTCAACGGCCCTCAGTACCTGGCCTTCGACCACCGTAAGAACCTGTGGGTGACCAACTATAACCCCAGCACCAAGGTGGCAGGGCTCTTCGAATACGCCGCGTTGGCGACGGGTAACGTCGTCCCGTTGGTGTCGTCGCCCATGGGCGGCCGGCCACGCGGCATCGCCTTTACGCCCAAGAATCCGAGCCCCACGCCGTCGAGCTCGGCGAGTCCGCAGCCCGACTTAATGGTCATCACCGACGTCGATCCGACCATCAAGTATCCGAGCCAAGTGCTGCTGTTCATTGCCGGCACGGTTCAGCCGTTTCAGGCGCTGGCCGGCCCCAAGCCGCACCTTAACCTTCCCTCCGGGGCGGCCATCGATCCGGCCGGGCGGATTTACATAACCAATATCCAGGGACCCACGGTAGAGGGCTTCGTCCTTCCGACGCCCTCCCCGACCCCCAAGCCGACCTCGACGCCCTCGCCGACGCCGACGCCGAGTGGAACGCCCAGCCCGACGCCCTCGCCGTCGCCGACCCCGACGCCGATCAACGTCTTTCCGAAGTTCGTGATCGGCCCGCATAGCGGCGTCTTTGCGCCATACGGCGTGGGCCTCGATCAGGAAGGCAATATTTATATCGCCGATCAGGGGAAGCGCGGCGCCGGGTGCGGCCCGTCGGGTCCGAGCATTCTCGTCTTCCCGCCGTACAGCAAGGGCATCCACTACACGCAGCCGATTCGCAAGATTCAGGGTTGTAACACTAAGTTGATCGCTCCCACCGACGTTAAGGTCGACTCGGCCGGCACGACCTACGTCGCGGACGAGACTGCCTCGGGGAGCGGCATCATCTATATCTTCGTGGCCGGCGCAAACGGAAACGCACCGCCGACCTTCTATACATCGCCGGGGGCCGTAACCGGATTGGGAATCGTTCCGTAGAGTAGACCATGGCATTCCTCAAAAACATAATCGACGGCAACGAGCGAGAAGTCGCGCGTCTGCGGCGCACCGCTCGTGCCGTAAACGCGTTCGAAGAGCAATTCTCCGCACTCTCGGACGCCGAGCTGCAAGCCAAAACACCGGAGTTCAGGCAGCGTCTCGAGCAGGGAGAGTCGCTCGATGCGATGCTGCCCGAAGTCTTCGCCGTGGTACGCGAAGCCGGCAAACGCACCGTCGGCATGCGCCACTTCGACGTGCAGATCATGGGCGGACAGGTGCTTTACGAAGGGCGCATCGCCGAGATGAAAACCGGCGAAGGCAAGACCCTCGTTGCCACGCTGCCGGTTTACGCGCGCGCTCTGGAAGGTCGCGGCGTGCACGTGGTTACCGTCAACGATTATCTCGCCCGCCGCGACGCCGAGTGGATGGGGCCGATCTACCAGTTCTTGGGCTTGACCGTCGGCATCATTCAGCACGGGCTCGACCCGGCGCAGCGCCGCGAAGTCTATAACTGCGACGTTACCTACGTCACCAACAACGAAGTGGGCTTCGACTACTTGCGCGACAACATGGCCTGGCAGGTCGAAGATTTGGTGCAGCGCGAGCTCTACTTCGCATTGGTCGACGAAGTCGATTCGATTTTGGTGGACGAAGCGCGCACGCCGCTGATTATTAGCGGCCCGTCGCAAGAGGCGACCGAGCTTTACGAAAAATTCGCCCAGATTCTGCCGCGACTCAAGAAGGGCGAGGACTTCACCGTCGACGAGAAGGCGCACGCCGTTCCGATCACCGAGACGGGCGTGGCGCGCGTCGAGAAAATGCTGGGCGTAACCAATCTTTACGACCAGCGCAACATCGAGCTGACCCATCAGCTCAACGCCGCCCTCAAGGCGTGGAATCTGTTCCACAAAGACCAGCAGTACATCATCAAGGACGGCGAGATCATCATCGTCGACGAGTTCACCGGACGCTTGATGTACGGCCGGCGTTACTCCGACGGCATCCATCAAGCGATCGAAGCCAAGGAAGGCATCAAGGTACGCGGCGAGGACCAGACGCTGGCCACGATCACCTTCCAAAATCTCTTCCGGCTCTACGATCACCTCGCCGGCATGACCGGCACGGCCAAGACCGAGGAGCGCGAGTTCCGCGACATCTACGGTCTCGACGTCGTCGTTTGTCCGACGAATATGCCGATGGTTCGTAAGGACAGTGCCGACATCGTTTATAAGAGCGAGCGCGCCAAGTTCGAGGCGGTCGTCGACGAAATCATCCGCGAGCACCAAAAGGGCCGCCCGGTACTCGTCGGCACGCGTTCGATCGAAAAGAGCGAGCTGTTGGCGGCGATGCTGCGCCGCAAGGGCGTGGAGTGCAACGTCCTCAACGCCAAGTACCACGAGCAAGAGGCCGAGATCATCAAGGACGCCGGGCAAGAAGCTCAGGTGACGATCGCCACCAACATGGCCGGCCGCGGCACCGATATCAAGCTTGGGGAAACCGTTCCTAAGAACGGCGGGCTGCACATTATCGGCACTGAGCGGCACGAGTCGCGGCGGATCGACAATCAGCTGCGCGGCCGTTCCGGCCGTCAGGGCGATCCGGGCTCGTCACGCTTCTACGTGTCGCTGGAAGACGAAGTCATGCGGCTCTTCGGCGGCGAGCGCATGACCAACATCATGGAGCGCGTCGGCTTCACCGACGAGCAGCCGATCGAATCGGGGCTGGTGAGCAAGTCGATTGCCCGGGCGCAGAGCAAAGTCGAAAACCACAACTACGAGATTCGCAAGCACGTCCTCGAGTACGACGACGTGATGAACAAGCAGCGCACGGTGATTTACGGCGACCGTCGCGCGATCTTGGAAGGGACGTTCGATTCGCGGACCTTCATGACGCAGACGCTCGAAGCCAAAGTGGACGAGACCGTCGAGGAGA
The DNA here is from genome assembly GCA_036265225.1 of Vulcanimicrobiaceae bacterium. Lineage (GTDB taxonomy): Bacteria > Vulcanimicrobiota > Vulcanimicrobiia > Vulcanimicrobiales > Vulcanimicrobiaceae > Cybelea. The sequence continues at coordinate 3,878 of DATAPM010000259.1, read as the reverse complement.
ACGCGCCGGAGAATGCTCACCCGAGCGAGTGGGATCTCGACGAGATGCTCAACGCGCTGGATTTGATCTTTCCGGTGAAGCGCGACGTCAAGGTGGAGGATCTGGCGGGCAAGGATCGCGAGGAGATTCGCCGTTTGTTGCGCAGCAAAGCGCAAGAAGCGTACGAAGCGAAGGAACGCGAGGTAACGCCGGAGATTCTGCGCGTGGTCGAGCAGCGCTATTTATTGTTACCGATCATCGACCGGCAGTGGGTGGACCACTTGTGGGTGATGGATCACCTCAAGACCGGCATTGGCCTGCGCGGGTACGGGCAAAAAGATCCGCGCGTGGAGTATGAGAAGGAAGCCTTCGAAATCTTCGAGTCGCTGAAGAATAATATTGCAGAAGAAGCAATTCAGGGCGTCTTCCGCGTGGTCATCGAGCAAGGACCGCCGCCGCAAGAACTCACGCCGTACGCACCGGGCGGACCCCAGTTCGAACGGATTCCATCGGGCCAGATGATTCCGCAACCCGTTGCCGCCGGTCGCGTTCCCGAGCAAGAAGTAGAACAGCTCCTTGGCCCGGCACCCGGCGCCGGCCGTCGCGTTACGCAGCTCCACACGAACAAAGATGACGAGGAACCAGCGAAACCCGTTCATCGCGATCAACCAAAAGTTGGGCGAAATGAACTGTGTCCGTGCGGCAGCGGTAAGAAATTCAAACGCTGCCATGGCACCGCAGCGTAACGGGAGTTATCGATTTCAAGACGAGACACCCGGCCGGCCAGGTTTCCGAGTTGCCGTGATCTAGGCCGCGGCGCTGCAGAGCCCGCTAAGCGTTAAGCGTTCTTATCCGCTAAACTGCGAGGCCGGTGCGAGGCGTGAACGCCGCGCTGCGAGGTCGCGCGGCGCTGCGCTGTGGTGCCGATCGGCGCGTGGCCGGCGTGGTGGGGTGGGCGTGAGTGGGGCTTGGGGGGCGAGCGCATCCTAGTTCTTACATATGCGTTGCATCAGTCACTGAGCCCGTTGCCCAAAAGCGCGACTCGGCCCGGCGCTGCTGAATAGTATGAGACTCGTTGGCGACGACTCGTATTCGCGCAAAGGGCGAGACCCTGGCTCCACTCGATCCGTCGAGGGCTGCTGGTCTGCTTGGGCCATTTGACCCTCTGACGGCTGCCGTTCGCAGTGCTATCCTGACCGAGAGGAAGGAAACTGTTCTTATGACGGATCGGTTCCGGCGTTGGGCTGTAAGCGCGAGCCTTATTCTTATTGCAGGGTGCGCAGACGCGCAGCTGACGCCAACGGGCGCAGTGACAGACGTGGCTGGCACAAGAAGTTCACAGATGAGGCCTCAAACGAAACTCGGGGACCTGCTCTATTACTCCGGGGCCGGTCAATATGGAAACGTGACGTATATGCTCTCGTTCCCGAAAGGCAAGCTCGTCGGCAGCTTCGAGGGCAACGGAGCCGTCTGCCCAGACAACGCCGGAAACGTTTGGCTCGCGGGCTACCCGAACAGATACGTCAGCCAAGGGCTTGCGGAGTTTGCTCACGGCGGCGAAACGCCTATAAGAACCCTCGACGTTCCCAGCCTTCCCAATGATTGCGCCGTTGATCCCGTTACGGGAAACATCGCTGTGGTCAGCGCCAAAGGCTACGTCTATATTTACTCCGGCACCTCATCAACGCCGCGAACGTTCACCACGAACTTCGGGGCTGGAAGCTGCACTTACGACAGCAGCGGTAACCTCTTCATTGTCGGATTTCGCCCAAAGGGATACGGCGAGAGAGCAGTGGTCGCCGAGTTGACGAGAGGCGCCAAGAACTTTAAACGGCGCTGGGGCTATCGAAACGACACTGGAAATCTCAGCGGCATCCGGTGGGACGGCACGTATATCACGATCGGCACGGGCCTCTTTACAACTCCCAGCCTCACTCGGTTTTCGATGCGAGGAAGGCACCTAAAGGCGCAAGAGGGACTACTATTTAAGGGCCTGGCTTCCATCGGCGCGTACTCCATTCAGGGCTCCAAGATCGTTTTGACCAACAACGGCGGAATCGGAAAATATGCGTCGATTTACATGTACCCATACCCTGCACGGGGCCGACCGATCAAGAAGATCGGGCAGAACGTCGTGCCGGGCTTGATCGAAACAAGCGTTGCCGTCAGTGTCGCCCCTTAGCCTGAGAAAACAGAAGCCGCTAGATTCCTCGCATTATTCGGGACACAAAGAAGACGAGACTAAGAACGCCTAGTGTTAAGAAAATCACAGCTACCGACGTTACGTTCGCCTTCACAAACGCTTCAAACGTCTTGAAGCCGAATAAGCCGAACCATGCCGTGTCAATCCCTCCAAATTGCTCCGGTGTGCGGTTGTAGGCATTGATGTAGTCCTGCGCAATAACGTGCCTCCGAGATAGCAGAAAAAGTCCAACGCTCGACGTGACCGCTCCAAAGAAGAGGTTGACGACCCGCATCCTTTCGAGCGGACCCGCTATGCGATTTGCCAGACTCAAGAGTGCGAACAGCAGAAACCCCAGAATCAAGAGTATGATTGCGTTGCGGTTGACAGGCGTTGCTCTCAGACGCTGCGTGCTACCCGAGCGCTCGGCTCTGAGCCATCGCGCCCGGCGCGCCGATCGGCGGCTGCGTACCGCCGCAGCCCGCCAGCAATGCTAAGGCCGCGCTGCTTAGTGCGCACCGGCTAAGAACGAGGCTCATCATTTCGGAACTCCTTACTCCATGACGGATCGGCGGCCAGGATAGTTCGGCCTCGTATCGTCTTGGCCATGCCGGCTACGCGATCGGCGGCTGCGCGATCCAAGCCGCTGCGCTGTTAAGTCAGGCTAAGCAGCTGCGTGATCGATGCCGTTGCGCAGCTAAGCTCAAAGCAAAGCTAAGCCGGATGCGAGCGCGGCGCGGCGCTTTAGTTCGGACGCAAGCCGAGAGCTACGGGGTGACGGCGATTCCGTCTGATTCCGCAGAGATTTCCTCATATTCGGTCGGTACGGTATTCGACGTGAGTGGGCAGGGCATCGAGTATACGTATCCCCCTTCAGAAGAAACCCATAGCGTCGTCTCGCTATTCTGCATCGCCAGTTCCGCGAGATGGCCGATCCCGGAGATCGTTACCGTCACCGACGGCGTCGTCGCTCCGGGGGGAAATACGTCGATCCGATCGGCCGCCGACTCAGCGACGATGATGTTCCCGGCACGATCAACGAGCAATCCTTGAGGCTGATCGATCGTCATACCGAGAAGCCGCATATTCGTAAGGCCCGGTCCGAACTCCGCGATGGAGGCGCTCCCAGACGAACCGCCTGCCCGGTATGCCACGTAGAGGTTGCCTTGCCCGTCCTCGGCCATTCCATCCGTTTCTGAGCCTAGTTGCTGGTGCGCGATCACGCGGTTTCGGCCGGCGTTGAACTCTATGACGTGTCCCAGATGGTGCTTGTTCCAACCCGATAAGAAGACGTGCCCCGCCGAATCGGCTAATGCGTATAACGCCGCGCCAAAGATTGAGTACGTCATTGACGGGGTGCTTGAGCCGTACGGGTACACGGTGACGGTGCCGTTTCCCGCGTTAGCGACGTAGAGTGATTTGTTGGAATCGACGCTCAAGCCCCACGGGGCGTCGATGCCGTTAGTAATCGAGCCGACCTGTTGCTGATTCGGGCCCGTGAGAGGAAAGATGTCGATGGCGTTTGTGTAGTAGGTGGCACCGACGTACAACAGGCCATGACGGCGTTTTGGGTAGCGCGCAAGCGGCCTCGACGCACGATGCGAGACCGCGCCGCCTGGCAAGGGCGTTGAAGTCGCGTCCCGTCGCAGTTGCGGGGAAGCTGTTTGCCCGATTTGCTGCGATCCGCCGCAGCTCGGTAGCAATGCTACAGCTACGC
>DATAPM010000258.1:0-5417 GCA_036265225.1 Vulcanimicrobiaceae bacterium | reverse complement strand
ACACGACTCTACCGTCTCTTTGGTGATCCACCGAGCCTCTTCTGGGCTGGGATCGGGGCCTGCGATAAGCGCTAAAACGCGTTGCGTGTAATCGTATACGTCACGATTTCGGTCATCACTAATTTTCGGTCACCTCGTTATAGACTTCATTCAAACTGGCCCTCAGTATGGCGAGGCCTTCCTCGAGTTCCTCGTCACTCACGACGAGCGGAACGAGAATGCGTACGACGTCGCGCTTTCCGGCCAGCAATAAGAGCAGGCCACGCCGGGACGCCGCACCGAGCACTGCGTCGGCACCCGACGAAAGTTCCATCCCGACCATCGCGCCGAGCCCCCGAACGTCTTCGATCTGCGCAAACTCTTCCTTGAGGGCGCGCAGCGCTTCAAAGATGCGCGTGCCGACTTCGCGCGCCCGTGCCAAGAACGAATCGTCGATAATGTCGAAGATGGAGAGCGCGGCGGCGCAGGCAATCGGATTGCCGGCAAAGGTGCCGCCGAGTCCGCCGGGCTCGGGCGCGTCCATGATTGCCGCCTTGCCGACGACGGCCGCCAGCGGTAGTCCGCCGCCCAGCGACTTTGCCACGGCGATGAGATCCGGCTCGATGCCGTAGTGCTCGCAGGCAAAAAACTTTCCAGTGCGTCCGAACCCGGTCTGCACCTCGTCCGCGATGAGCACGATGCCGTGCACGTCGCAGATTCGCCGCAGCTCCACCATGAAGTCCGCCGGCGCGGGCACGAAGCCTCCCTCGCCCAGCACCGGTTCGATGATGATGGCTGCGACGCGATCGGGCGCGACCACACCGTCGAACACCTCGTTGAGCCCTTCGAGCGCTTCGCGCGTTCCAATGCCGTGATGCTCGTAGGGAAACGGCGCGTGATAGATCTCGCTGCAAAACGGTCCAAAATGCTGTTTGTAAGGCACGTTTTTGCCGGTCATCGAGAGTGCCAGCAGCGTGCGGCCATGGTAGCCGTGGGTAAAGGCGATGACGGCCGGGCGGCGCGTGTACTCGCGAGCGATTTTCACGGCATTCTCGGTTGCCTCGGCGCCGGTCGAGAGCAGCAGCGTCTTTTTGGGCGAGTTTCCCGGTGCGCGGGCGTTGAGTGCCTCGGCGACGGCGACGTACGGCTCGTAGGCCGTCACCTGAAAGCACGCGTGGGTCAGCGCCGCAGCCTGCTCGGCGATGGCGGCAACGACCTTCGGGTGCGCGTGGCCGGCGTTGAGGGTGCCGATTCCGCCCGTAAAATCGAGGTATCGGCGACCGTCGGCGTCCCAGAGCAGGGCTCCGCTGGCGCGGGCCGCCCAGATCGGATGGGCCGTGGACACGCCGCGCGCAACGCTCGCATCGCGCCGCCGCGCGAGCGAGGTTTGGACCGAGCTTTTGGGTTCTTCTACTTTGACGGCCATGATGCGGCGAGGAGGTTCTATTCGGCGAGTTTAAAGGCGCTCTTCTTTATGAAACAAGCAACGGCCGCACTCGTCGTCGCGCTCCTCATCGCCGCGTCATCCGTCGCGAGGGCCGGCACGACCGGCACGCTGCGCGGCCGCGTCGTTGACGCGGCGACGCAAGCGCCGCTTGCCGGAGCGACCGTAACGGTGGCGTCGCCGTCGCAAACCGCGCAAAGCACGACCGACGCGTCCGGCTCTTTCTCGTTCATTTCGCTCGCGCCCGACACGTATACGGTTAGCGCCACAAAGACCGGATTCGACCCGCAGTCGCAGCCGGGCATCTCGGTTTTAGCCGATCAATCGGCGAGCACGACCATCGCTATGCAGCCCGCGCTCCGAACTATCGCACGCACGACGTCGCGCACCTCACAGTCGTTGGTGCATTCGGGCGTTACCAGCGACGTGTTCTCGATTAACTCCGCAGGGCAGAAGGCCGCCTCGACGCTCTCGGGGTCGGGTTCGCTGAGTCAGGCGTACGGTGCGATCGCCAGCGCGCCCGGCGTTACCGTGCCGTCCAATCAGCAAGGCTGGTATCAGAGCGTCTACATTCGCGGCGGCGACGTCGATCAGGTCGCGTACGAGTTCGATGGCCTCCCGACGACGCGCCAATCGGATCTCGCGCCGATCGCCACGCTCAGCTCGTTGGGCAACCAGGAAGTGCAGGTCTATACCGGCGGCACACCGGCGACTTCGAACTCGTCGGGTCTGGCCGGCTATATCAATCAAGTGATCAAGACCGGAACCTATCCGGGCTACGCCGGCGCCAATCTGGCAATCGGCGGCCCAGCTTTCTACCATCAAGCAACGATCGAGGCCGGCGGAGCTACGCCCGACCGCATGTTCTCGTACTACATCGGCTTGTCGGGGACGAATCAAACCTTCCGTTACGGCAATAATTTCGGCGGCGTGAGCGATCCGCTCTACTTCTATCCACTCAACGTTCCGACGCATAACAACGTCTACAATATTCTCGACGGCGCGGGCGGCAAGGCGCCCAACTACGGCTTCATACCGGCTCCCGGGTTCGCCTACACGCAAGCCGCCGACTTCGACCGTGAGAACGTCGTGAACTTCCACATCGGCGTCCCGCATCGCGACTCGCCGCTGCGCGACGACGTGCAGCTGCTCTACGTTACCGGTGGTATCGCCGCGCAGTTCTACAGCTCCGCACCCGACGTCTGGTATACGCCTGCCGTAGGCCAGAAGAGCGGCATCGGTTATCCGATGCCCTATCTCGACTCGCTTTACTACGGCGGACCACTGATGAAGTCGCCCAATCCGAACGACCTCGTCACCGGGTTCTTTCCCAGCAGCCCGACCCCACGAGCCCCGGGGTCACCGGTGGATCCCAACGATCGCGATGGAAATTGGAACGGGTATTCCATCGAGAAGGCGCAGTACCAACGGAACTTCGACCAGCGCTCCTATCTGCGCGCCCTGGTCTTTGGCGAGTACTCCAACTGGTTCATCAACGGCCCGCAGAGTTCGCAGCTGGTCTTCGGTTCGGATCCGGCGGATTACGAGGTACTCGAGCATGGCTACGGCGCGGGGCTCGTTTACGCCAATCAACTCTCGCCAAAGAATTTGTTGACCGGCGAGGCATCGTTCACGACGCAGAAGCTGCAGACGTACAATGCCATGTATAGTTCGACCGACCCGGCGACTTCGAGCCGCGCACCGACCGGCCTCGGCACCGTTTTGAGCAACTACGGCACGCCTAACGGCCACTGTTACAACTATCGAACCGGAGAACCGTGGAGCTGCTTCGACGCCGGCAGCCAAGGCGGCTGCCTCGACTCGGGCGGGTGCTATTACGGCTATGGCGGTTACAACTTCAACCTTGCGCCGGGCGTCGCGCCACCCGGTTCTCCGGCCGCGAAGGCAGGCGCGAGGTGGATGGTTACCGAGAACGGCGCCAGCGCGCAGGTTGATAACGTAACGCCCTACTTTACTTCGTTCGCATTAACCGATTTGTGGCAGCCCAACGATGGGATCGTCGTTAATATCGGCGCCCGCTTCGATCATTTTGCTTACGGTACGAACGATCTCGAGTCGGGCTACCCGGCGCGGCAGTTCTGGTTCGATGCCTACAACCGCGAGCATTGCGGTGCGTCTGGCTCGAACCCGCAGTGGACTTGGAACGCCACCAGTGGTTCCTTCGGTTCGTGCGCGCCCGGCTTGTCACCGATGACCGATCCCGGCAACGGCCTCTACAATGTCGGCGCCGGATTCAACGTGTCGAACGTCTTCGAGCCGCGTTTTGCCTTCACGTATACGATCAATCCCGACACCGTGATCCGCGGCTCCGCCGGAACGTATGCGCGGGCCGAAGGCTCGTCGTACTACCAGTACAATACCTTCCAACAGAATCTCGCGTCGTTCATCGCCCAGTTCTATCCTTACGGCTATCATACGCCGGATCACGGGATCTCTCCCGATACCTCCGATAACTTCGACTTGTCGCTGGAGAAGCACATAAAGGGGACGCAGCTCTCCTACAAGATCACGCCGTTCTACCGCAATACCAGTAACGAGCTGCAGTTTCAAGCCATCAATCCGGTGCAGGGAACGCTGGCGGGACTTAACGTCGGCACGCAGGAGTCCTACGGCGTCGAGTTTTCGATGCAGTACGGTGACTTCAGCCGCAACGGTCTCTCGGGCATGGTTTCCTACACGCACACCGAGAACAGGATCAAATATAGCCCAATTAACGGGGTGAGCGTGATCGACGCGCTCAACCAGCAGATCGAGCTCTACAACTCGTACACCGCGGCCTGCGCGAGCGTGACGAAGAGCTCGGCCAACTGGCAAGCCTGCGGTAGCGGTGCTTATTCCGGGAACGCACTGGCGGTCTTACCCAATAACCAAACCGGAACGCGCAATCAGGGTAAGCTTAAGATCCCCAACCCATACTTTCACGATACGCTGCAGCCACTCTTCGATACCGATGGCTGGTACGCGCCGTATGACGTGATTCCGAGCCCCTTCAACGCCGCCAACGGCTATACGGTGCCCGACGTTGCGTCGTTGATCCTGAACTACCGCCACAACCGGTTTGCGATTACGCTCTCGGTGCGTTACATGAACGGTTCCAACTACGGCTCGCCGCTGGTTTGGCCGGGTTACGTGCCGCAATCGTGCCGGGCGCAACCGTCAAATACGCCCGCGACTCCCGGCGTCAGCTGTGCAGGCGGCTCGATCGGCGCGGTCTTCTTGCCGGATCCGTTCAGCAACCGCTTCGATAACCTGGGCGCATTCATTCAGCCGTCGCAGTTCTCTCTGAACTTACAGACAAGCTATGACTTGTCGCCGCGCGCTACGCTGACGTTTCAGGCGGTCAACATCGTCAATCAGTGCTATCAGCGCGGTTATGCCTGGGATAACTCGGTCACGTGCGTTTACTCGAATCTTCCGTCGAATATCCTCGCGCCGGCGGGCAACTTCATTCGGAATCCACCGGCGCAGGTACGCTACCCGTACGGCACGTTCTTCAATATCACCGAAGTCGGCATCTCGTCCGTGCGCCAGCCCTTTGGTTTCTTCGCTAATCTTAGCTTGAAACTCTAATGCGGCGCGCGGATTTCGTCCGCGGTGCTGGGACGGCCGCGCTCGCCGCGGGAGGCATCCCCGAACTCGTCGCGTGGAGCAGTTCGCAGGCTCGCGGACGGGAACGAATCGTCATCGTCGGCGCCGGTATTGCCGGGCTAACGACGGCCTTGCGGCTTCACGACGCGGGCATCGCCGCGACGATTTACGAATCGTCGTCCCGCGTTGGCGGCCGGATGCATTCGGAGCGCTCTTATTGGGACGAGCGCCAGCATACCGAGTGGTGCGGCGCGATGGTCGACTCGACGCACATGACCATTCGGGGCCTGGCGAAGCGCTTTCGGCTCGCGTTACTGGACACGTATTCCGAACGGCCACCGCACTCTCGCGATACCTGTTTTCTCGACGGCCACTATTACTCGAT
>DATAPM010000257.1:0-4380 GCA_036265225.1 Vulcanimicrobiaceae bacterium | reverse complement strand
CGCCGCCGCATAGGCTTGATGACGGCCGCGCTGCCCTATCGAGGGCACGGTCTTCGCTTCGCACTGCTCTCGGCCGCGATGCAGTTCGGCTTCTTTGCGGTCACGCAGTTCGGCGAAGGCTGCCCGCTTTGCAAAGGCGATCTTCTCACTGGGCTGATCGCGGCGCTGGTTGCCAGCAGCATCGGTGCTTTCGCGGTCGCCGCACTGCGGCGACGGATCGTCCGCCATTTCGCGCCGCCCTTTGCCTCGCGCCGGCCACGAATTAGTTCAGCACGCCGACGTCGCCCGCAATCGCGGCCGGCGATTAAATTGGCGTATGCCGGCTTCGCCGTAACGATGGGGAGCCGTCCACCGCCTTACCTCCTAGCCTGAAACGTCCGGCCATTTCGGCCGCTACTCGCTTCACTTTAGGAGTACATCCATGTTGTTGCTGCTTCGCAGCGCCGCGTGCGCGCTGCTGGTCGCGGCGTTAGCTACGGCTGCGGCCTCGCCCGCGCTCGCGTCCACGATATTTGTGGAAGGGGTCGTGCTCGACGATGCCGGCAAGCCGGTCGCTGACGCCACGGTACGCATCTCGGGTGCCAACGTCACGCTGACGCAACGAACCGATACCAGCGGTCACTTTGCCTTCCACACGCTAACGGTGGGGCGTTACGAGCTCTCCGCCGGCAAGGGGCCGCTCGCGGCTAGCGAAGTTCTCGACGTTACGTCCGATGGCCTGACGGTACGCATCTCGCTCGCCCGTCTGCAAACGATTGGGCGCGTCGCTGTCGTGCGCAGCCCCGTCGCCGCGCGCTCGGGCTCCGACGTAAGCCTCGATTCGAGCCTGCTTGCGCGCTCGCCAACCGGAAATACGCTGCCCGGGATTCTAACGCAACTTCCCGCGGCAGCGCTAGGCTCGAACGGCCAAGTTCACGTTAACGGTAATCACAACGGGCTGAACTATTACGTCGACGGGGTCCAGCTGCCCGCGGACCTCAACCGCGTGCTCGGCACGGAGATTGACCCTGCCGACATCGGCTATCTCGAGGTCTTGCAGGGTGCATATCCGGCGCAGTACGGCGACCGGTTCGCCGCGGTGCTCAACGTCGGGACGAAGGCATACGCCGGGCCGGCCGGCTACGCGTTCTCCGTCGCCGGCGGGTCGTTCGCCGCGCAGCAGGTTTCAGCGGCCATCCACACCCCGATCGGCGATGCCGGCGGTTCGCTGACCGTCGCAAGTTTCTTGGGACGCAGCAACTGGGGCCTCGATCCGCCGGTCCGCGATCCGGTCCACAATGCCGCGAGCGACGCTAACGGATTGTTACGATTGACGCTACCCGTCAACGGCGTCGACACCATCGACTTCGATGCGATGCACTCACTGCAGACCTTTCAAATACCACCGGATACGGCGTTCGGGATGCCGTCGCAAACCGACGACAACGAGTATCAGAGCGACACTTTCCTGGCGCTGCAGTATCGCCACGCCATCGGATCCAACGCGAGCCTCCAGATGGGACCGTCATTCAAAGTCGGTAATATCCTCGACACCAACGACGTGCGCAACGACCTTGCCGCGGGCGCCCCCCCGCCGCCGTCGGGGCAAATCAACTGCATCGATTTCACCGATTGCCTTTTCTCGGTCTACGCGAACCGCACGGCGCGCGACTACCGGTTCAACCTCGACTATACGTTGAAGCTCCCGCGCCATACCATCCGCGCCGGCGGCCTCTATGATGCTTCGACTATTTTGAAGAACTACGCGATTACGGTGCAAGCCTACAGCGCCCTCAATCCCGACGGCACCTTCACCGCCGTTGACGGCTCTCCCAACGTCGCGCATCAGCAGGAAGGTTACATCTCCGATTCGTGGGCGATGGGCTCCCACTACCTGCTGGATTACGGCCTGCGTTCAGACTCGTTTCAAATTTTTTCCACCGACTTCGACAGAGGCTTCGCACAACTGAGCCCTCGCGTCAAACTGACGCGCTTTTTTGGGGCGCGCGCAAGTCTTTACGTATATTATGGGCGACTCTTCGTACCATTTTCGTTCGAGAACGTCAGTCCGGTGACCGCAGCCGAACTCTATTACGCCCCGCCGCCGGGAACGTTCGACCTGCGCCCGGAGCGCGACTCGCTCTACGAAATGGGAGGCCACCTCCCGGTCGGTTCGAGCGACGTCGGCTTTCGGGTCATGCACCTCGTCGCGAGTGACTGGATCGACGACACGCAGGTGGGCGTCACCAATCTGCACCAGGACATCAACTTTCCGGTCGGGCGCGTCGATCTGCAGACGCTCTACGTGCAGCAGAACACTCCAAGGGGCGGGCGCGCCTATCTTTCGCTAACGCATAGCTTGGCCCTCAACTCTCTGGTCTGCGAAACGAACCTCTTGCAGAACTGCACGCTGGGCGGTTACGCCGGCGCGTCGAGCGGCGCGTTGACCCCGTACTACGTTTCGCCCGGCGGCGGCCTCTCTCAAGCCGATCACGATCAGCATTGGTCCGCCACCGCCGGATGGCTGATCAACGACCGTCGTGGCGGCTGGTTTTCACTCACGGCCGAGTACGGCAGCGGACTTTCGACCGGCGATCCCGCACAGATCGTGGCCGGCCCGCCCGCCTACGCGTATGCATACGATCCGGCCTGCGCGAACGGCGATGCGGTGAACTGTAAGGTTCCACCGCATCTGCTCCTCAACGTTGAGAAGGGCGTCGCCATCGGTTCTCACCTCAGCGCCGCCCTTTCTATACTGAATCTCTTCGACGATCCGTTTGCGATCACGCTGGACAACTCGCTGCAGGGAACGCACTACGCGCGCCCGCGCAGCATTCTCTTACGCTTCGACGCGCGGCAGTGAGTCTCGCCCTAGAACGGTGCCGACAGGCGCAGGAGGAAGTTCGTTCCGTTGGCGATCTGCGTGGTGTTGAAGCCGTTGGCCACCTTGATTGGGTACTGATGGTTGAGGACGTTGTTGACGATGAGAGAAAGGCCGAGACCCTTATCTTGTCCGGGCCGCCCCGCGGTCAAGTAGCGCCCGGCCGCGACATCGAAAGTCGTATGGGCCGGCAGCCGTCCGCTCAGGTTCGCGTTCGCGCTTTCGAACGCGACCGGAAAGCCGCTTCCGTAGTTCCCTTGGAGGGTCGTGAACCAGCGATGGTCTCGACCAAAGTGCCAAGTATAGGCGGCACTGGAAACGACCGTTTCGTCGTGATCCTCGGGAGCGAGTTGCGAGACGCACGTAGCACCCGGCTCGTTGGTATTCGGCGGGAACAGGAACGTGGCGCCGGAGACGCAGGCAGCATACGAGCCGGACCAGGTGAGATTGAACCACCAGAGATTGTCGTTCGGTAATCGGTCTTGAAGACGAAGTTCGGCTCCGTTATCGATGCCGATGGCATTGTTGAAGACGGCAAAGAGCGGCGTATCGAGCAGCTGCGTGGTGTCCAGAACGTTCACGGACGTCTTGCGGAAGATATTGATGGAACCCGTGAACTGCGGGTTGAACGCGTACTGCCAACCGCCCTCAACGTACGCGTCTTGTTCGGGTTTGAGGTCGTAGACGGGCTCCCCAGTGCAGCCTTGCAAAACGACGCAATCCTGGCGGACGTCCTCGAGCAGCGGCGCTGCGTAGTAGCGTCCGTAAAAGGCGTGGAAAGTGTTCTTTCCTCCATCCCAAAGCGTGAGGGCGATACGCGGCTCGATCATGTATCCGCTGGTGTAGCCGGTGGAGTGATCGTAGCGGAGCCCGTAGTCAAGCTGGGCGTAGTTCGAGAACTTCCAGTTATCTTGCGCGTAAATTCCGATCTGCGACCCGGCCTGGCCCTGATCGGGCGCCGTCGTTAGGTAGTACGGCTGCTGGTGCTCGCCCGACGTCGCCCCGCAGCCGTCTTGGTAATAACACGCAAAGGCCTGGCTGGCGACCAGGAACTCCCGATCCATGTCGATGCCGACCTTCCACGTATGGTTTGCGAGTGCGCGAAAGTCCGAGAGGCGGACGCCGTAATAGCTGGCATACGTGTTCGAAAGCAGGCCGACGTTGTGCAGCTGCCCGGAGCTCGAGCCGGAACCCGACTCGTCCAGCGGGGTGCCGCACTGCGCGCAAACGGCGTCGGCGCTAAAGTCGGGCGTGACGCCTAAGACGTCGTTGGGCAGATCGCCGTCGTAGTTGATGCGCGTCGAGCGCCACCACGGAATCACTTGAACGATGCCGTTTCCGTCCTTGGACGTTGCGGTGTAGTTAAGGTTTGAGAAGCGGTCGTACTCGCGTTGGACATCGTCGGTTTCCAGCGGCGTGGTGATCGGGTCATACGGATTGTTTGGATCGGTGTTGATCGGAATCTGGAACTGCGCCAGCTGATTGGAGTAGTCGAAGGCCAGCGTGCTGCGCGGTGTCAG
>DATAPM010000256.1:0-19122 GCA_036265225.1 Vulcanimicrobiaceae bacterium | reverse complement strand
GAAATCATGGTCAACGGACCCAATATCATTTACGTCGAGCGGCACGGCGTCATCGAACGGTCCGTAAAGCGTTTTAGCGAAGCCAGCCAATTGCGCCTGATCATCGAGCGAATTATCACGCCGCTGGGTAGACGAATTGATGAAGCGTCGCCGATGGTAGATGCGCGTTTGCCCGACGGCTCGCGCGTCAACGCCATCATCGAGCCGGTCGCGATCGACGGGACGTCGCTAACGATTCGCCGCTTCGGCCAGCACCGCCTAACCGCCGACGATCTGATTTCAATTGGGGCCGTGCCGCGCCCGGTGATGGATTTTCTCCAGGCGGCGGTGCAAGCCCGGCTCAACTGTTTGGTCAGCGGGGGCACGGGCTCCGGTAAGACGACCTTCCTCAACGTACTTTCTTCGTTTCTGCCGGACCGCGAGCGCATCGTCACGATCGAAGATGCCGCCGAACTCTTGCTTAACCAATCACACGTCGTGCGACTGGAGTCGCGGCCGCCGAACGTCGAGGGAACGGGAGAGATCCGCATTCGCGATCTTTTCCGCAACGCGTTGCGCATGCGCCCCGACCGCATCATCATCGGCGAGTGCCGCGGCGCCGAAGCGCTGGATATGCTCCAGGCAATGAACACCGGCCACGACGGCTCGCTGACGACGATTCACGCCAACAGCCAGCGGGACGCGCTTTCGCGCATCGAGACTATGGTGCTAATGGCTGGTTTCGATCTTCCGGTGCGTGCCATTCGCGAGCAGATCGCTAGCGCTCTCGACCTGGTAGTGCACACCTCCCGCATGCGCGACGGCACGCGAAAAGTTCTCGGCGTGAGCGAAGTCGTCGGCATGGAAGGCGATATCGTGACCATGCAAGAGGTGGTTCGCTTTGCTCAGCACGGCGTGGACGACGACAACAAGGTGATCGGCGACTTCTGCTATACCGGCGTTCAGCCGGTCTCGCTCAAGCGCTTCGCCGAGTACGGAGTACCCTACGACCATCGCGACCTTAACCAGCTGAAGCCGATGCCGGTATTATGGTAACCGCCCTCGTACCAATTGCCGTCTTTGCCGGCGTTACCGCGACGGTCTTCTTCGCCTTCTTCTCCATCTGGAACCAACTGAACGAGCGCGCCAACGCACGCGTACGCGGCCTCTCCGAAAAGCTCGACCGCGCGGGGATCCGCTTGAGCTCCCAAGAGATCGTCCTGACCGTCTCGGCCGTCGTGATCATCGCGTGGATTTCAATCGTCCTCGTGATGCACACCTCGCTGGTGTTTTCACTGGTACTCTTAGCAGCCATCGTCGCCATCGCGGTCCTAGGCTTCTCAGGCTTCGTGCGATTCTGCATGCAGCGGCGCCTCGACGCCTTCATCACCCAGCTGGAGCCGGCGATGCGGCTCATCGGCGGCGGCCTGCGGGTTGGACTGGGCCTGCGTCAATCTTTGGCAATCGTCATCGACGAGTTGCCCGATCCGGCGCGCTACGAGTTTCGCCGCGTCATTGGGCAGACTAATATCGGCGTGAGCATTTACGACGCGATTGACGACCTCGCGGCACGCATGCCGAGCCACGAAACCATGATGATCTCCCGAGTCTTCCGCGTGCAGGCAGAGACGGGAGGAGACTTGGCGCGCATTTTGGATCAGCTGGCCGACACGATCAAGGCTCGCCGCCAAGTGCAGCGCAAGACGTCGTCCCTGACTGCGGAGGGACGGATGAGCGCCTGGGTGCTGATGGCGATACCGATCGCCCTCGGAGCTTTTATCGCAAGCACGCAGCCAAATATGTCGCACGCACTCCTTTATACTTGGATTGGCCACATCGTTATGGGAATGGTACTGGGCCTCGAGGTAATGGCCTATTTCTCACTCAAGGTCATTATGAAGATGGACGTATAATGCCCGGCATAATTCCAGCGCCCTGGGTCGGCCTCGTGATTCCGTTGCTCTTCGGAGTCTCGGTCTTTCTTTTCGCGCTATCACTGTTACCGACGAAGAACGTCCTCTCCGAGCAACTCGAAGAGCTCAAAGCGCGCGATCCCTATAAGCGTGACGACCTTCAGTCGCCCCTGATGCAGCGCGTCTTCACCCAGGAGCGGCGTATGGCACTCGGTATGCGCCTAGCCGAGTCGGGCTGGTACACGACCACGCCGACGAAATTTGCGCTACGCATTGTAGCCGGTGCGTGTTTCGGCGCGTTCGCAGGCATGTTAATTTGGAGGTTCTTCGGGCTAGACGCGAAGTTCTTGATTCCGCTGGTTGCCTTCATCACTTTTATCGGCGGTTACCTTCCGTTCTTCACGCTCAACCGTGCAGCCGAAACGCGCAAAGGCGCGATTCAAAAGGCACTCCCGGAATTTTTGGACATGGTAGCGTCTACCGTGCAAGCCGGACTGGCACTTAACTCGGCCCTCGCCTATGCCGCCGAAGCAGTGCCTGGACCGATCGGTGAGGAGATGAAAGAGGCTCTCTCGCAAATTCGCTTGGGGCGCGCGCGTGCCGACGCCCTTCGCGCGGTCGGCGAGCGCACCAACCATCAGGCCTTTCGCAATGCGCTGCGAGTGATGACGCAGGCCGAGCGGCTGGGCGCCAACATCGCCAAGATGCTTACCGATCTGGCCGAGGACGCGCGCCATCAGCGCATCATGCTAATCGAAGAGATGGCCGCCAAGCTGCCGGTAAAAATGGTCTTTCCGATGGTCTTTTTCATGATTCCGGCGATCGTCACCATTATCTTCGGCGCGGTGGCGGCCAACTATTTCGCCGGAACCCCGAAGTAGCACGAACCACGTGGTATCCCTTGCAGCGGCGGCGATATTTTTTGCCTGCGTCGCGGTTATCGCGATACAGCTGAGCCGCGTCGTTTGTGCTGACGTTCCTCCCGCCGACGACGGGCCGCCGCCAGGCAAACCACCGTATGCCGTTCTGACGGGAGCCAGCGCACTCGTCGGCGCGGCGCTGGTTTATACTGGCGCGATGCCGCTGCAGTTGGGCATTGCTGCGTTAGTGCTTTTCACGCTCGTCGCGGCTTGGTGCAGCGATACGCTGTGCGGCTTGGTACCTGACGTATTCACGCTTCCGCCCCTTGCCGTTCTCCTGTTTTTTGCCTTGGCTCAACATCAATGGGCGATCGTCTTCTCGGCGGCGATCGCGTTTATACCCTTTGCACTCGCTGCGCTTTTCTCTCGCGGACGAGGCATGGGCTGGGGTGACGCAAAGCTAGTTGCGGTAAGCGGCGCTGCGCTTGGATTGCCCCTCGTCGTGCTGACGCTCGCGGTGGCCTGCGCCGCCGCTGCGCTCGTTCACCGAATCGCACGCGGTGCGCCAGCCCCGATCGCGTTCGCGCCATACATCGCGGCGGCGACCGGGCTGGCCCTTCCCTTGGGGCTCATTCGCTGAATCCCGCCCCTACTAAGCGCCGATGGAGTCTTGAGCTAGGAATTCTCGTTGGCGCGCTTTGGTTGTTTGCGTGCTACATGGTGCTCCTGAGCATTCGCAACGGCTCGTTCGATTGGGGAAACTTCTTCACAGCGGGCGCGACCGTCGGCACTCCTGCCCTCTTGCTTCCTCATTTACACTTTGCATGGCAGAAGGCGCACGGCATTCCGGTTTCTCCATTCATTTACGTTCCCGCCGCGGCATGGATCTTCTGGCCGGAGGCGCATCTCCCGATCGCCATGGGTCTGGCCGTCTTTGCGACTTTCATGGCTGCTCTTGCAACGGTATCCGCGCTGCTCCTTGCTCGGATCTATTGCATCAAGCCATGGCTCGCTTTGGTGGCAACATTTGCATGGGTGCCCACCGCCACCGGAATTTTGGTGGGCCAGCAAGCCTGCCTCGGGCTGTTTCTCGAGACGCTTGGAATCGTCGGCATGGTGAACGAAGCGCCGATTCTTTCAGGGCTCGCTTTTGGCCTGCTGCTTTACAAACCTACGCTTGCGATACCCTTCATCGTTTTGCTGGCCGCAAGGCGCGCGTGGCAAGCGTTAATCGTCACTGCCATCTGCGCGATTGCATGGTACGCGCTTTCGATATTCGCGACAGCCGGCGACATCACCTGGCCCGTTCACTATCTTCACCAAAACGTAACACAGTCGGTCAGCGACCATTTTATGGAGCGATCCGCGCAAGCAATCAGCGTACCTAAGGTCCTGGCCTTTTTCCACGCTCCAACGTGGCTGGTCGTGCTTTCAGCAATCGGAATTTTAATCGCAGCCGCTCCAATCTTTGCTCGGGCTTCTGCCTTGGAAGCCGCGAGTTTGGCTCCGCTCGTCGGAGCACTAGGTAGCGTCTACATTTGGTCACATGATCTGACTCTCCTGATGCCGACACTAATGTTTTTAGGCAAGCGATGGACGACTTTTGTAATGATGGCGTATGCGCTCGCCGCGACTTGGGTGCTGTGGCCTATCGTTAAATTCAACCCGGAAATAATCGTCGTTGTCGGACTAAGTATCTTGGCGCTTCTTGAAGTCAAAGGTCGAAAGGCAACAGCCCTGGGCGTGCCTTAACCCGAACACAGCCCATGGCACGTCGCTGCCGTCGGCAACCCTCCTGAAGGAATTGGTTGAAAGACCGGCGCAGCGGGTAGGCACTCATCATGGTGCGCCTTGCCAGGATCGCGACTCGCCTCGGCCCTCGGTTCGCCTTCGGCGCGGCCGCATATTGGGCCGTGAACGTCGCCCTTCTGCTCGCCGAACTCCGGTGGCATGTCCTCACGAAGTTGACGCTGTTTGATATCGAGCAACTCAAGGCTCTCGGCCCAACACTTTCGCAATTGGTTCACCTCGGAATAACCGTCGCGACCTCTTCGCGCCCCTGAAATTCTAGCCCGGCTGCCCGGGCAATCAACACGACCAACCCAATCCAGCTCGGCAGGCGCAAAAGCCACATTGCCGGCCGATTGGTAGAATTCCCTAAGACGAAGTCGCGCCAGGCCGCCTCGGCGAGACGCGGATCGATCGGCGCATACGTGTGAGCGACGATAACCGGATGCGCCGGCGTAGCGCCGGCCAACGTGAAGAGCCCCAAGATGACGGCACAGGCGGCTAACGCCGCCGCCAGCGCGATACTGCGTTCGCGCCGCCACAGCGCGTAGGTAAGATAGGCCACCGGACAGATCGGCGCCAAAAACAGCGCCGCCGAGGTGGCGAAGAGCCACGGGACGGCCAGCAGGATCAGCGCGGCAAAGAAGCCGGCGCGATATGAGGGCGCCACCCCGAAAAGAATGAGCGCCGAGGGAACGGCGGCGGCGAGCACTTCGGTATGAACGAAGGTCCCGCCGAGCAAGGCGAAGGCCGGAGGAACCAGCACCGCCAGCGCTGGCGTTTCGTAGCGCCGTGCGAGGCGCACGCCGACGAAGACACCGAGTGCCGTCATGACGAGATAGCAGAGCGAGCCGGTGAGCGCTGCGGTCGCATCGGGAACGCCGAACGCCGCGACGACGGTCGAAAGGCTGTACTGATTGTCGCGCGAGACTTCGGCCAACGCGTGCGCCGGCAGGACGGCCGTGAAGTACGCGACGTTTTGCGCAACGCCGCCGGCGGCAAGCGAGATCGCGGCCACGGCGGCGGCAGCAACGCCGAGCGCAACGCGCGATGCGGGAAATGCGACGAAGAGTCCGAGTGCCGCAGGCAGCGCTACGTGTGGCTCGACCATGGCGAGGCCTATCGCGGCCGCGCCCAGCCACGGGCGCCGGCGATGCATCGCATATGCGGCGCCGAGCACCGCGGCAAAACCCAACGGCATGACGTTTCCAGAAGAAAAAGCGGTGAGGCCGAGGGCGAGGCCGAGGGCGGCGAGGGCCACGGCGATCGGTTGCGCCGCAAGTCTGGCGAGTGCCAGAATCGCCACCAGAATTGCCCCGGCCAGAATTGTCCACCACAGCACCATCGCCGCTCCGAACGGCAGCCACGTCAGCGGATAAAAGAGCGCCAGGGCGTAGGGCGGATAAGGCGCCGGCACCGTGACGTTGCGCGGCGGCCGATAGTACGGCGCGGGCGTGACGCTCTCGCAGGCGTGCAGCGGCTGCGCGTAATACGGATTTTCGCCGGTGCGCTGCGCGAGTGCCGCACAATAATAGGCGCGGAAATCCACGCCCAGCCAGCCGGCAGCGCGGTCCCCGTAAAACTGCGCCGCTATCGGGAGCACGGTGCAGGTAACGGCGAGCAGCAGCGCCGGCGTGAGATTGATGCGGCGCAATAATCCCGACTCGCGCGTCAACGCATAGAGCAAGAGCGCCAGCGCCGTCCAAGTCGGCAAGCGCAGCAGCCACGCAACCAGCGCGTTGCTGGAACTCTTCTGCGTGAAGACGCTCCAGCTCGCTTCGGCCAGCCGCGGATCGATCGCCGGCGCGACTCCGTGTGCGGCCCCGTGTGGTGCGGCGGCGGCGAGCTGGCTCAATCCCAGAATCATCAGCGTTGCACCGATCGCGGCGATCAGCGCGATGCGCAGATTCTCGCCGCTGAAGCGCCAGGCGAGATAGGCGACGGGGAATACCGGAGCGACGATCAGCGCCGGCGAGATGGCCCAAACCCACGGCACGGCGAGCAGAATCAGCGCTGCAACTACCAGCGGCCGACGGCGGGCGCTGCCGTTGACCGCCAGGAGTAGCGCGGCCGGAATCGCCGCGGCGATCTGCGTGACGTGGATGAAGGTGCCCCCGAAGACGGCAAAAGCCGGCGGAACGCAGACAAGATAAGCCGCGTTACGGGTACGTTTAGCTAGCAGTCCAGCGGCAAGAATGCCGATCAGCAACATCGCCGCATACCACACCGTTCCGGCGCGAACGGCAATGCCGGGCGAAACGTGAATCGCGGTGAGAACCGCGGTCAGGCTAAGCTGCGTATCGCGGGTGACTTCCGAGAGCGCGTGCGCCGGCAGAACGCTGGTGAAGTATTCGATGTTGACGGCCGGTCCGAGCACGAGCAGCGAGAGGGCCGCCAGTGCGGCAAAGGCTACGGCCAGGGTGAGACGCGTCTTGCGCACCCACACGGCCAGCGCGCAGCAGACCGGCAACCCGAGATGCGGCTCGATCATCGCCACCGCGGCAAAGATCGCCGCGGCGCGCGGGCGATTACGCCAGGCGCAATACGCCGAAAGCGCAATCGAGCCAAGCGCCACCGGCACGACCTCGCCGAAAGGCAGGGAGAGCATCGCCAGCGAGAGTGCGAAACCGCCCAGTGAAATCTCCCAGCCTACGCGGGCGAAACGCGCGCAGGCACCGACCGTCGCCGCGCAGCCGAGAACTAACAGTATCGCCCAGAGCGATGCGGCAATCGGGAACGGCAGCACCCCGAGCGGCTCGAGCGCCGCCAGCGCGTAGCCGGGCAATGGCGCAGGAATCGTGACGCCGGGATTCTTTTCGAAGAAGAGACGCGGCCCCATCGCCGTTTCGCAATCGCGCAGCGGTTGGCGCAAATAGGGATCGGCATGCAGTGCAACCACCTTCGCGCCGCAATAAAACGAGCGAAAGTCGCCCATCAAAAAACCGGTTTTGGTGATGACGGCCGTCTGAATCCCGAGCGCCGTCAGCGCCGCAAGGACGACGGCCGCGCCGGCCCAGGCTTTGCGGCCCGCAGCCGGCAAAGGGCTTACGACCCCGAAGCGAGTCGCAGGTTCGGTTCGCTGCCGGCTTGGTAATCGAGCGTAGAGACGATCTCCGCGATGCGTTCGAGCACGGTCACGTGGCGCCGTTTGAGCGTGGCGTCGAGCGCCGCAACCCAAGACTCGTGCGCGTCGCCGATCAGCAGATCGCCGCGGTAGACGCGAGCCGCGCTTCGATAGTGCGCGTAGGCAGCGCGCAGTTCGCTGCGCTCGTACTGCTCGTCGGCGTCGTCGGAGTGAAGCACGAAGCGATTGACGTCAACGATGACGTTCTCGAGGTCGATCGAGAGCTCGTCGCCGGCGCGGAAGTACGCTTCGACCTGCTTGAATCCGACGATTTGACCGATCGCCTTCCGGATGTTGGAGCAGACGGTGCGCAGGCTCTGCGCCACCAAATGACGGTCGGCTTCGGGCCAAAAGACCTGCCCGATCTCGGCGCGCGAGGCGCTGCCGTGAGGCTGGAGCGCAACGTACTTAAAGATCTGCCGGTCGCGCCGCCGCACCCACTCGATGGGTTGTTTGTCGATCTCGGCGAGGAACCAGCCGAAGAGGCGGACTTGCATCGGCGTCGCGGCCTGGACGCGCCGTCCGTAGCGATCGTAGACGCGGCTGCGCGAGAGCGCCCGCAAGGGACGATAGCCGTCGGGCGTGTGAATCACGAATAGGCCTTGCTCTTCGAGCGTCTGCAACTGTTGGCGGTCGTCCAAATACGAGCCGCTCATCAGCTTGAGCACCAGATCGGCTTCGCCTTCGGAGACGTGCGCCAGCGCGGTGGCGATGAACTCGTTGAAGAGATGACCGTGGCGCATGCGCCAGTTTTCGAAGGCCTGGCCAAGGCTGCAATTATCCTCGGCAGCCTTGCGGAGGGCCCCGCTGACGACCTGTGGCCACCCGTCGGTGACCTCGAGCATCCGCAGGACGTCGCCATGCGTGAAGCTTACGCCCAACGTCTCGGCTACGTGCCGAATGCCGGCGGCATCGAATCCCAGCCGTTCGGCGTCGCACAGCGAGGCCGTGCCTTCAGAAACAAAACGCCCCACCTTAAAGGCGGCGCGCGAACGGCAGGCGATGAGCAGGGAAACGTCTTCGGGAAGATCGTCAATAAGTCGAACGATTGCGTCAATCCCCTCCGCGGTGGGGATGTCGTGGCAGTCGATGGCGAGTTCGAGCGGTGCGCGAACCGCCAGGGTGCGGATCAGTTGTTCGTGCGCGGCGATCTCGCCCTCGACTTGCAGGGCTTCCCCGATAGCCGAGAGGACGCCCAGCGCATCGGCGCTGGGGCGAAGCGCACAATAGAATCCGTTGGTCGCTGTGTGTCGCAAGTAGCCCAACAGCGCCATCGTTTTGCCGAAGCCCGGGGGAGCGATCAAAAACCGAACCGGAACGCTACTAAAGCGCCCCAACCACTCCTCGAGCCTCGGCCTCCGTACAATGGATGGCCCAAGTCTCGACATCCCAAATCGCCGAGTGCCTAAATGGCTCACTCAGCGCTACCTCCTCTGGCTAGCAAGCATAGCATATTTTGCTTCATCTCCGCAAGAAATTCGCCGCCGGCGGTCATCCTACCAACCGTCTTGCCAGAGGGTCGAGCATCCGCCCGCGCCAGCGGATCTCATAGTTGACTTTACGCAGCAAATTGCGAGCTTTGACCCCCGGGGGCTGCGAGCGAACGACCCGCTCGGTGAGCGCATGGGCCTCACGCAGACCCGGCCGCAGGCGAGCGATCGTGGCGCGCGCGGCCGGCGGCTGCGCCCCGCGAAAGCGCAGCAGGCGGGGATAGACCGGGCGGTAGTATTTGACGACGTCGAAGTCGTCGAGTTGATCTTCGCGCAGCACGTTGCCGGGTGCGCCGAGTGAGGAGTAGTGCCGCCCCTTTTCCGCGTGCCGGCGCGGCTCGAGGGTGTGGCCGTAATGGGCGTAGACGTAGGGCAGCGCGACGCGCCTCCCGGGCGCGCCGAGCAGACGCTCGTGCACCGCGCCCTCCCAGCGCAACTCGGGGCGATAGCGATAGAACATCATGCGCCGCTCGATGGACGTGTAATAGTCGAACGAGGCAAAGAAATGCCACGTGTAACCGTCCACGAAATCGTACTGCGCCGGGAGCTCGTCAAGGCGAGCGGCGATATGCCTGACGGTTTCGCCGTGGACTTCGTCGGCATCCACAAAGGCGACCCATGCCGCCGGCCCGCGCTGTGCGTGCACGCGCAGACAAACGTTGCGCGCCGCGTCAAAACCGCTAAAAGGCGTGCGATCAACGACCAGCGAGCCGCTGCGAGCGAAGGAACTCGACTCCAACGCGAGGGCATGCGGCGAAGGCTCGGGGGCATTATCGTTGACGATGAGGAGCGTAGCGGCGCCGGAGACCGATTCCAGCATCGCCTCTAAGAAAGGCTCCTCTCGCGCTCCCAGTATTAGATGGGCGGCGATCGCAGGACCGGAGCTCATCGGCTAAAGTCTTCGCGCTTGGCGGCGGAGTTTCCGTTAACCACGCGAAGTCGCCGCGATGCCGCCTCTGCGTCTTGCCGTGGACGCGCGCGTAATCGCTGAGGATACGCGCGGCATCGGACGCTATGCGCGAGCGGTGCTGCGCCGGCTGGCCCTTCGCGACGATCTCGCCCTGACGCTGCTAGCCTCTGGCCCTTTTCCACAGTTACGACGCTCCTCGTATGCCCGCGCTCTGGGCAGCGACAACTTTGCCGTAGCGGCCAAGGTGGCCCGCGATACCGATGTGGTGTGGCATCCGGCCAACGGAACCTTCTTCTCCTCATCGGCACCCAGCGTGGCGACGATTCACGATGCGGTTCCCTTTCGTTATCCCAATCCCGACGCGAAACGGCGCGAACACATGCAGGGACCGTTCTTTCGCTCGGCGGCCGGCGCCGCGCGCGTCATCGCGGTCTCGGAGTTCGGACGCAACGAAGTCCACGAAACGCTGGGCGTAGAGCTGGAGCGCATTGCGGTGATTCCGCACGGCGTCGAACGCGAGTTTCTGCCCGGACCGGCACTCGGGTTGGTGCCTGCGTTGCTGGGGCAAAGATATCTCTTGTTCGTCGGCGACCCCCGGGCCGAGCCGCGCAAAAACTTTCCGTTGCTGTACGAAGCATATCGGCGCGCGTGGCAGGACGGCGACGGACCGTTGCTGGCGGTTGCCGCAGCGCAGGCGCCGGCGCTGCCGGGCGTTGTCGCGACCGGCGTCTTCGGCGGCGACATCACCGGGAACGATGCGACCCTCGTGGCGTGCTATCGCGGCGCCCTCGCCCTCGCTTTGGCCTCGTACCACGAGACGTTCGGCATGCCGATGCTCGAAGCGATGGCCTGCGGCACGCCGGTGGCCGCGTCGCGTTCCAGTTCGCTGCCCGAAGTGGGCGGCGAGGCTGCGTTGTATGCGCCGCCCGACGACGCCGATGCCTGGGCCGCGGCGCTACGGCGCATCGTGGACGATGCGGCGTTGCGCGAGCGGCTGATTGCGGCCGGAATCGAGCGCGCGGCGCGATTCACTTGGGAGTCGAGCGCAGCGCGGCACGTTGACGTTTTTCGTTCGGTGGCGCGGTGATTCGGCTCGGCGTGGATGCGTGGAACCTTCCCGGCGACCGGCGCGGCATCGGCCGGTATCTGCGCTCGATCTTGCGCGAGTGGTCGCACGCTGCCTGCGATCGCGTTGAAGTAACGCTGATCGTTCCAGAGTGGCATACCTGGACGGTGCGGCGGCGCTATTTACGCGAGGTGGAGGGGCGGGAGTATCGCGTCGTTTCGCGCGCGTTGCACGGGCGAGCCGGGCTCGACGCGCTCTGGTTTCCGTTCAACGGCTGCAGCTGGACGAACTTCACCCTTCCCGCGACGGCGACGCTGCACGATGCCTCGAACTTCGTGGTTCCCAACTATGCGCCGCAGACGCAAGCGATTTTCCGCGCGGCGGCGCAAAAGTGCCGGGCGCTGATTACCGTTTCCCACTTCGCACAGACCGAGCTGGCGCGCGTGCTGGGGATCGCGCCCGCGCGGTTGGTGCCCATCGCGCTGGGTGCGGATCCGCCGCGCGCGCTGCGCCCGGTTTCGCCGGAGGTGGCGGCGATGCGGCCCTTCGTTTTATTTGTTGGGGCACCGGAATGGCGCAAGGGTTTCGACACGCTGCTCGCAGCGATGAGGGAGGTGCGGCGGGCGCGACCGGATATGCGGCTGGCGGTGACGGCGCGCTTGGAGGGGACCGAATTTGCGGCCGCCGCGCACGAGGTCGGTGGAGTGGCGGAGTTGGGGCACGTTGACGACGCGTCGTTGGCGCAGCTCTATCGCCAATGTGCGGTGCTGGCGTTTCCCTCGCGTTACGAGGGCTTTGGGTTGCCGGTACTCGAGGCCATGAGCTACGGCGCACCCGTAGTGGCGTCGAATGCCTCGGCGATTCCCGAGGCGGGCGGCGACGCCGCGTGCTACGTCGCGGCGGGCGATGCGCCGGCGTTGGCGGCGGCGATCGTGCGCGTGACGGACGACGCGGCGTATGCGGCGGAGTTGCGGCAGCGCGGGCTGGTGCATGCAGCGGCCTTTACCTGGGAGC
Source organism: Vulcanimicrobiaceae bacterium (assembly GCA_036265225.1). Lineage (GTDB taxonomy): Bacteria > Vulcanimicrobiota > Vulcanimicrobiia > Vulcanimicrobiales > Vulcanimicrobiaceae > Cybelea. Next base: position 6,978 of record DATAPM010000256.1, on the reverse strand, counting down.
GGACGGCGGAACGGACGCTAGCGACGATCGAGGGGACGTTGTGACGGTGCACCTGGCTACTGGGTTGGCGGTGCTTGACGGACGGGTGTTGCTGGTTGCGTCGCGTTACCCGAATCACGCCGTGCCGTTGTGGAATTTGCCGGGTGGGCGTCAGCAGTCCGGGGAGTTGCTCACCCAGACCGTCGCGCGTGAGGTTGAGGAAGAGACGGGGCTGGGCGTGCGGGTTGGTTCGCTAGCGTACGTGGGCGAGAGTTACGATGGGGAGCGGCACTATTTGAGTGCCTGTTTTCATGTTGAGGTAATCTCCGCGTCATCCCTTGACGGGGCTCAGCACGACGGTTCCGATCATGTGGTCGGCTGGGAGTGGGTGCCTCTCGAAGCGTTGGCGGAACGGATTGTCGTGGGCGTGGTGCGGGAGCCGTTGCTCGCGTATTTGCGCGGCGAACTACCGCAACGCTACGCCGGATTTCACGAGGCCGGGATTACTATTGAGTGGCCGCCTGATTCGGCGTAAACGACTCGGCCCAGCGCGCCTGTTCCAGCGAGTGCAGGATAATGTCGACCGTTCTGCCGCCGACGTTTGCCCCGCGCTCCAACACGCCCTCGTCTACGAAGCCCAGGTTCCGAAGCACGGCGCGCGATGCGCTATTTTCCGGCAGGCAGAAGGCGCGAATCTCGCGTAGGCGCCCGCGGCGAAAGCCTTCTTCTACTAGCGCGCCGACGGCTTCGGTGGCGATGCCGTGGCCGCGATGCGCGTGCACGATGCTGTAACCGATCTCGGCGGAGAAGCGATTGCTCTCCGAAATGCGCAGCGAGACCCAGCCGAGGGCCTCGTTTCCGCCGGCGTAATGCACCAGCCATTCAAAACGGCCGGCGCTGCCCGAGCCAAAGCGGGTCGGTCTCGCGCCGACGATGCGCAGAAACTGGGCGCGATTGACGTCGGGAAGATCTTGGTAGTCGCGCAGCTCCGGTCCCTGGAGCACGTGCCACAGCGCGGCAGCATTGGCCGGCGTCACCGGTACCAGGCGCAGGCGTGCCGTTCGAATGACTCTCATCGCGTACGGTAAATTTCGCGCTCGGCGCCTGAGCTCTTGTCGTCGCCGCATTGCGCGTGATCAGAAAGGCGATGGACTTGGCTGCCGCCTATACTGCGCGCACTCCGGCATGGGTCGATTTTTCGGCAACCGTGTGCTCGCCGCCACGCTATTTCTATGGGTCGCGCTCGCACGCGATGCACGAGGCTTTCGACGTGCAGACTACCTCCGGCCGCATCGAGGTCGTGGACAACGTCAGCATCGCGCCGCGCTGTCCCGTGCAAAGCGGCGATCGGGTCGAGATTCGCGGCGAGATGGTACACGACCGCAACCGCTCGCCCATCGTCCACTGGACGCATCCCCGACACCATCATAACGACGGTTTCATTCGCTTGGATGGGAAGGTCTACGCTTAGCCCGAGGTCCGCTCGCGCCGGCGCGGCTGCATCTGCAGGAGCTCGGGAATCGTAACGAAGCGATAGCCCTGTTTCTTGAGCGCTTCAACGATCAGACGCGTTGCCTCGACGTCGGAGCTGCGGTCGCAGAGCCGCCCCGATGCCAGTTGCCGGGCGCAAACGATGCCCCGATTACCGTCGTGCAGGTCAATGATGGCGCCGTCGGAGGCGAAGCGCAGAACGCGGTCGGCGATGACTTTTGCCGGCGGATATTCCCAGTCGTTGGCCAGCGGCACCGACCACATTACCGGCGTGTAGCCGAGCCGCCGCACTTCATCGAGTACGAGCCAATCGCGACCCCCAAAGGGCGGACGCATGATTCTACTGTGAACGCCGGCCGCGGCGTAGATGGCGCGATCGGTGCGCTCGAGCGTGCGGCGCAGGCCGTCGGTGCCGTAGAGTAGGAGATGCCCGTGGCTCCAGGTGTGATTGCCGACGGCATTACCGCCATCGACTTCACGGCGAACCACCGCCGGATAGGCTTGCACCGCGCGGCCCACAACAAAGAACGTCGCGTGCACGTTCTCTTGCCGCAGGACTTCCAGAATTTGGTCGGTGTACGGCGGATTGGGGCCATCGTCGTAGGTTAGCGCGACGACTCGCTCGCCTTTGGGGCCGCTGACGAGCGTCTTGCCGAAAAGCTGATTGCCCGGGCTCTCCGCCACCTCGTAAAATTCGAAGAGGGCGACAACGAGAACGGCGAGCAGCAAGGCAATGCGCACGACCAGACGGCGACGCGCGGCGATCAACCTCGCTTACCGCGAATCTTCGCCTGCGCGGCGGAGACGTTCTGCCGGAACTCGTCGGGGCCGAAGTTCCGAAAATCGTCAGCAATCTGCTGGTAGTGGCCGCCGGCGGCTTGCTGCGCCTGCAGAGCTACAAAATCCTTGGGAACGCCTTTGGAGAGATCGATCTCGAACTCTTGGCTGGATTTAGCGGCCCAATATTTTGGGTTGGTGAACGTGACGGTCCGCTGCCCTTGTTTGTAGTCGGCAAGCTGTTTGACGTAGACGGTGTAAAACGCGTCGGCGTCGGGACGCGGCGCTTTATCTACCAGATCCCAAATGCCGTCTTGATCGAGCCGGCCGACGAAGAAACTTACGTCGTAGACGCGCGCCGCCGGCGCCTTGACGGAGATCTGCCGTCCGTTGAAGCCGCGAATACGATAGTCGAACTTCGAAACGCCCTCGACATCCGACATGCGATACTCTTCTTCAAAGACGGGGGGCTTTGGATAGCGAATCAGCAGCCGCGCGTAGAGTTCGCTGGGCGCTTTTTGCGCGTGGACGGCGGGGCCGAAGCGGCCCATTTCGCCTGCTCCGTAAATACGCCAACCCAAGATGAGCATGACGACGGCGACCGCGACGATGAAGAGTTCGATCGGAAACCGGCGCACGGCAAGTCCTACTTTGCCGGCGGCGGCGCTTCCTGGTCGAGGACGTCATTGACCAATCGATCGGCCAGCTTATTGAGCGCGCGGCGGACGTGGCGCACGTCGACTTCATCGAAATGGCGCAATAGCTTTAACGCTTTTTGATAGAGCGGCTGCAATCCGGCGTTTTTGACGCGGTACTCGCCGCGAAGCTGTTTGACGACCAGCTCAGAATCGAGGCGCACCGCCAGGCGGCGGATGCCGCGCCGTTCTGCAGCCTCCAGGCCAAGCAAGAGCGCGGTCCATTCGGCGACGTTGTTGGTCGCCTCGCCGAGATAGGCGCCGATCTCTTCGATCGGCTCGCCCTCGCCGTCGAGCAGAATTGCCGCGCTGGCCGCCGGACCGGGGTTGCCGCGCGAGCCACCGTCGGCAAAGAGGGTCGCTTGCATGCAACGCCCTTCGGCGCGTGCGAGGAATAGACCGCCCGCTTCGGGGTATACTGACGGGCATGATAAAGACCATGCTCCGAGCCACCGCGTTCGCGGGTGCGACCGCCCTGGTTTGGGCGTTACCGCAAACCGCTCTGCCGATGACCAACTCAACGTTCTACGGCATAACGGTCCACGTATCGTCCAGTAACATCAAGGTAGAGAACCCGAAGACGAAGCAAACGCTGAGCTTCCTCATCGTTCCCAAGTTTGACCAGGTCTTCTCCGCCGACGGCAAGACCACGTATCAGATGGGTAAGATCAAAGCCGGTCAATACGTGGCGGTCATCTACGATCAAAAAGCGCTCGGCGCGCGCCACGCGAACAAGATCTACTTAATGAATAACGCCGAGCAGCGGATCGGGACGCAGTAGCTTAATTCTGAAGGCAGACCCAGAGGTCGCGCAAGAGCGCCGGCATCAACTAGCTCGCTGAGGCATAACCGCCGCGAAGCAGTTCGATGCCGAGCGCTCGCGCGCGCCCGAACGTGTTCTCGAGGGCAAGAGGCCTCCGGCTTGAACGCGAAGGGGCGGCGGTCATGAAGAATGCCATCATCGCTCTATTCTTCGCCGGCGTGACGGTAGTTGCGCCGCTCGTTGCCGGGAGCGCGCCTGCGAAGGTGTCGCAGATCAACGACCCGGCCGTACGCGCGGCCATCGTTACCGCAGTCGAAAAAGATCGCAAGGCGTATGGCGGCCGCATGCCGGTGCCGGGCGTGCTGGTCGGAGTCTTTGACGACGCCGGCAACAGCTACGTGCACGGCTTCGGCTACGCCGACGTGGCGAGGCGCCGCGCGATGTCGGCGGCGGACCACTTCCGCATCGGCAGCAACACCAAAACCTTCGTCGTCGGCGTAATCCTGCAACTGGTTGACGAGAAAAAGCTCGGCTTAGACGATCCTCTGAGCAAGTTCTCGCTGGGCGTAACCGTTCCCAATGCAAAGAACATCACGATCCGCGAGATGTGCAACATGCGCAGCGGCTTATTCGAAGCGTACGATACGCCCCAGATGAACGAGCTTAACGTCAAGCCGAACATGACGTTCGACCCGCGCACCATCGTCGCATGGGCGGTCCAACAGAAACCGTACTTTGCGCCGAACAAGGGCTACCACTACAGCAATACCAACTACCTGCTCCTCGGTTTGATCGTCGAGAACGTCACGCACGACGGCGTCGGGAACGAAATCCAGAAGCGCTTCATCGGGCCCTTGGGCTTGAAGGAGACGTCGTATCCGGCAACGATCGCGATGCCCGACCCGTGGGCTCGCGGCTACGGGCTGGACAAAAAGCGCAACTGGGAAGACGTCAGCAACACCGTTCCGGTATCGCTGATGGGCGCGGCGGGCGAAATGATCTCGGATATGAACGACATGAGGCGCTGGATCAAGCTGTACGCGACCGGAAAGATCAGCGGCCAGGCAACGTATCGCGCGCTAATGCAGTGCGTGCCGACGGGGCACGGCGATCTCGCCTTCGGGTTAGGGTTGGGCTGCAGCGCCGGCTGGTTTGGCTACACCGGCGGTCTTCCCGGTTACAACACCGCTAACTACTATTTCCCGAAGTCCGGACTCACGATTGTTGCGTGGGTAGACGTGCAGCGAAACGACCCCAATCCCGGCGCCGCCAACGCAATGTTCCGCGATATCGCTGCGATCCTTACCCCCAATAACCGGCCTTTCGCAAAGGTCGGCAAAGGGCTGTAGCTAGCTTAAGACGGCGTGCTGCTAGGGCTCGGTTCCGGGCTGGGGGACATCGACGGGGCCGGCTGCATCTGACTGATGGTGTTCGAACCAACTGGAGCGGTTTGATTGCCCGCGGCAACGACGCCCGTAAGCATGGTCGCGGCAAGTAGGGTGGTGTACACTAGCGGCTTATTCATGCCAGCGGTTTACCCGCAACCGAGGCTTGCAAACTTTTTTAAAGGGGTCGCTTGGTTTAAATGCAGGAAGCAAGAGTGCGCCGGATGGCGTCCGGCGATATCGAGGAAGCCTTACAGCTCACCGAATCGGTAGCCGCCGAACGGATCTGGATCGGCACCGAGCCGGGATTCGACCGGGAACGCTACGCATCGCGATGGCGAATGCGGATTGGCCAGCCTTCCTCTGCCGTGCTGGTGGCGACCGTCGGTGATCGCATCGTGGGGTTTGGCGATGTTTATCCCGATGCGGAGCACGGCCAACTCTTGGGGATGTTCGTCGACAAGGATTTCAGGGGCTGCGGCATTGGGCGGCTGTTGCTGAAGGGGCTCGTTGACTGGGCGCGCGAGCGGGACTTGCCGAACATTAGCCTACACGTCTTTCCGCATAACGACCGTGCGATCGCGTTGTATAAGAGCGCCGGATTTTTGGAAACAACGCGGGTGCCGGATCACTCGACGCGCCGTAGCGGCGAAGTCTGGGAAGCGATTCTGATGACGAAGGCTCTTGGTCCACCGGACCCTCGTCGCTACTGAGTGTCGACCGGCAGTTCGGAGGGTTTTTGATGCAGGAAATAGGCGCGTGAGTATTTTGCCTTGATGGCTTTAAAGGCGCGCGCCTTCTGTTTGAAGTTGAACATATCCGCGATGCTGTTGGACGAACAGTCGGTCGTGCCCAAGCACTTCAGCTTGAACGTGTCCTCGACGAACTTGATGATGCTGCCAAAACCGTAGACCGTCTGCGAGATTTCGCCGGCGGGAACGTAGGGCGAAATCACGAGCATCGGCACGCGAAAGCCGGGACCGCCTTGATTGTCTTGGGTGGGAGGCGCCACGGGATCGTAAAAGCCTCCCCAATCGTCCCAGACGACGATCACTGCCGTCGAGTTCCAATACGAGCTTGCACCGATGGCGTCCACGACGCTAGTGACCCACGAGGGTCCGGTGTCCGAGGTATAGCCGGGGTGATCCGAGTTGAATGCATCGGGAATAAGCCACGACATCTGCGGCAGCGTGCCGCCGGTGAGGTCGTCGTAGATGCTGGTCTCCGGTGAGGCTAGGTGGCCGTCGGTCCATTCCGGACCATTGCGCACGGGAGCGATGACATCGAAGGCACTCCAGAGAGTGCTCGGCGTGTTCCGCTTCCACTTGGGAACGTAATACTTCCAGCTAACGCCCGCCGAATCGAGCGGATCTCGCAGCGTCGTGTAGTTGTAAGAGCTATAGGGGAACTTGTTGCTGCACGGAAACGGACCTACATTCGGCTCTACCATCAAGCTCGTCGTGATCAGGCTGGTCTTGGTGCCTTTGGGTGAATCGCATCCCCAGGCGGTATTGGCAGTCGGATCGTCGACGAGACTCACGCTACCGCCGAGCTCGGTCCCCCCGCGGATCAAGTCCTGATGCGCGGTAAAGCTTCCGCTGCCTTGAGTCGCGAACATCGCATTGGCAATGCCGTATTGGGTTGCGATATCCCAGTACGGTTGAACGTCGCTCTGGACGACGTATTGATAGGGTTGTTTCTTCTCTAGCCCTCGGCCGCCCGGAATCCTGTTGAATGCGTCCATCTTCCCGTTGTCATACGCAATAATATACGACCGGTAAAGATGGTTGAGAATGTTCTTATCTTCGAGCGGCACTTGTTTGAGCGCGATCTTCTTAGACTTAGCGCCGATCTTTTCGAAACCAGTCGTCGAGCCCGTCGCGCCGGG